>CAYYCA010000106.1:0-7001 GCA_964470265.1 uncultured Fimbriimonadales bacterium
AGGCGGTGGAATGCGCCCTGGCTCCGTTGGCGGGGCAGGGGAGAGGCTCGCCATGTCGCGCTTGACGGGTTGCGCCGCCGATTGGCTCAGCGCATTCATCCGCGCGCCCGCCACGAACGCCGCCGCAACCAAGATAAGCGCGAGCAAGCCGAACAGCGCATACGCAAACACTTTCGGCTTCGCAGGTTTCGCATCAGGATCGGGGATTGGCGGGGGCGGGGCGACCTGCGCAGCGTGCATCGCCCGCAGGTTGTGCAGCTTCGCGCTGTAATGCGCATTGCTGGGCGCTAACTCAACCAGCAACTCATACCACTGAATCGCGTCCTCCAGCTTGCCTTGATCTGCATAAATATCGCCCAACAAAGCATGCACCGTCTCGTTGCTGGGGAACCGCCCCAGAATACGACGACAGACATCGATGGCTTCCTCATACTTGCCCTGCATGCGCAACAGGTTCGCTCGCGCGAGTTCCGGGTAGACCTCGCGGTCGGAGCCTTCGGCATAGAGCGGGTCAACCGTGTCTTCCTTAATCCGCGAGCCACACTCCATGCAGAACGCGCTGGTATCGGGTATCTCCGCAAAGCACTTCGGGCAAATCATCGTCCCTAATTTCGCCTCCCTAAGCATACCTTGAATTGTCGGCGTCTGCTCGGAAAATTGTTCCCCATCCACACCCTTAATCATACCTTGTTCAGGTAAAATAGGAGCGAGATGACGCGACGGTGGTTTTGGGGTCTGTTCTGGGGGCTACTGAGCATTGCGGCGTGGGCGCAACAGCAGACGGCGCGTCCCGTTTATTACATTCAGTTTAAGGAAATCGTGCATCGCGCCTCTGCCGACTACCTGATGCGGGCGCACGCGGACGCGCTGAAAGCCGACGCAGGGGCGTTTCTGGTGCTGCTCGATACGCCGGGCGGAGAACTGCAAGCCACGCGCGACATCACCAGCACGCTGCTCAACAGCCCCATCCCCGTGATTGTGTTCGTCTACCCGCCGGGTTCGCGGGCGGGTTCGGCGGGCGTATTTATCACGGTCTCTGCGAATATCGCCGCGATGGCGCCGGGCACGAACATCGGCGCGGCGACACCCGTTGCAGGCGACGGACAGGACATCCCCAAAGACCTCAAGCGCAAGGTGATGAACGACACGATTGCCTACGCGAAGACGATTGCCGAGCAGCGGGGGCGCAACAAGGACTGGGTCGTGAAAGCCGTCACCGAAGCCGCTTCCATTACCGACAGCGAGGCGTTAGCCAATCGGGTCATCGATGTGATTGCCAGCAGCCCGCAAGACTTGTTGGCGAAAATCGACGGGCGCAAGGTGAAGGTTGCGGGCGGCGAGACCGTGACCCTCCGCACGAAGGACGCGCCTCTGCGGGAAATCCCCAAAACCTGGCGTGAGTCGCTGCTGATGTTCCTGGCGCACCCGAATGTGTTCTATATCCTGATGCTGCTCGCGATTTACGGGATTCTGGGCGAGCTGCAGAATCCGGGCGCGACTTTCCCGGGCGTGATTGGCGCGATTGCGCTGTTGCTCGCGCTCTATGCCGCGTCAGTGCTGCCCGTGAACGCGCTTGGCGTCGCGCTAATCCTGCTGGCGTTCGTGCTGTTCGTGGCGGAGCTGTTCACCACCTCGCACGGCGTGCTGACAGCGGGCGCGCTCGTATCGTTCGCAATCGGGTCAGTTATCCTGTTCCAGTCCGATTCGCCCGTATTTCGCGTGAGTTTCTGGCTGATTGGCTCGATGACTGTGCTGACGGGGATGGCGTTCCTGTTCGTCGCGTATTCAGGCATTCGGGCGCAGTTCCGTCGCAAGGTAA
Source organism: uncultured Fimbriimonadales bacterium (assembly GCA_964470265.1). GTDB lineage: Bacteria > Armatimonadota > Fimbriimonadia > Fimbriimonadales > GBS-DC > GBS-DC. Next base: position 1,820 of record CAYYCA010000106.1, read on the forward strand.
GCGGTCAGGAACGGCTGGTGGGGATGATTGGGCGTGTGCGTTCCAGACTGGATCCTGAAGGGCAGGTGTTTGTGGACGGCACGCTATGGCGCGCGATTGCGTTAGACCCGCCGATTGAGGTCGGGGAGTATGTGGTGGTCGATCGGGTAGACGGCTTGACGCTCTATGTGCGCTGGCAGCCCGCGCCTGCGCCCACGCCCGCCGAGAAGGAACAGACGACCGCCTGAAATGCTTCGCACGCGCGTCCTGACAGCAGCGATTGGTATCCCTCTGATGCTCGCGGCGATTTTCGCGCCGGGTGGGGTGCTGTTTGCGTTCGCGCTCAGTCTGCTTGCGCTAATCGCCTCGCTGGAGTACCGACGCGCCTACAGTCAGGCGGACTGGTTTCCAAAACCCCGCCCCAATCTCATCCTCTTGCTGGCAGGGGCGGGGATGCCGTTTCTGTTCTGGGCGTTTCCAAGCCTCACTTTAGCCGCCTATCTGCTGCCCCCACTTGCCGCCGCGCTGCTCATGGAACTCGTTCGCGCATGGCGCACGGGGAGTTCCTCAATAGCCCCCAACATAGGGTACGGCATATTGGGTACGCTCTATATCGGATGGTTTTTCAGCTTCGGCGTGCTGCTGCGCTCAGATGTGACGCTCGCGTCGCTGGGACGCTGGCAGGTGGAGCATGGGGCGTTATGGACGCTGTGGCTCTTTGCGATGCTCTGGCTGGGCGATTCGGGCGCGTATTTCGTGGGGAAGTCTATAGGGAAGCACAAAATAGCCCCTTTGCTTAGCCCTGCTAAGACCTTAGAAGGTTTTATGGCAAATCTTATACTTTGCATGCTTGTCGGCTGGCAGGGCGGGGAAAGGCTGGGCTTGCCGACGGGCTGGGCAATTCTCGCGGGCGTGGGCGTCGGCATTCTGGGGCAGCTGGGCGACCTGTTCGAGTCCGCCCTCAAACGCTCGATCGGCGTGAAGGACTTCGGGGGGATTTTGCCCGGTCATGGCGGCGTGCTGGATCGGTTCGACAGTTTCCTGTTCAGCGCGCCCTGGATCTGGTGGGTGGTGCAAGTAGCAGGGCAGGGGCGTTGAGCGTCGAATTCCGAGAGCGATGAAACGCTACGCTGCGTTGGCGCGATGGATTGCGCTCGCTCTGGGTCCCCTGTTTGGCGTTGCTCCATTGCTCATTCCGCATCCCGAGTCGCTGACGCCTGAAGCGTGGCGTCTGGTCGGGCTGGCGCTCTGGATGGCGATCTGGTGGTTCTCAGAGTGCGTGCCTATTCCTGCGACGGCGTTGCTGCCGCTGGTCTGGATGCCCCTCTCTGGGATTGCAGAAGAGAAACAGGTCGCCGCGCGCTACGCTGACCCGATTGTGTTCCTGTTTCTTGGAGGGTTCATCATCGCGCAGGGGATGCAACAGTCGGGATTGCACGAGCGGCTCGCGTTGCGCATCGTCAAGCTGCTGGGACGCACGCCAGGCGGGCTGGTGGGCGGCTTCATGGCGGCGACGGCGTTCACTTCGATGTGGATTAACAACACCTCAACCACGATGATGATGTTCGCTGTGGCGCTGTCGGTGGTGGAGTGGGTGCGCCAGTCGTGCGGCAGGGAGAACGCGCACGGTTTCGCCGTCGCGCTGATGCTGGGCGTGGCGTACTCGGCGTCGATTGGGGGCGTGGGCACGCTTATCGGAACCGCGCCAAACGCCCTGCTGGCGGGATTCCTGCGCGAGAACTACAACTACTCGCTGAACATGCTGAACTGGCTGAGTGTCGGATTGCCGTTCGTGGGGTTGATGCTGCCCTTCACATGGTTCTGGTTGACGCGAGTGCAATTTTCTGCCAGAAACCTTAACTTTACGGCGATACGCGCTGAGTTGCAGGAACAACTGAACAAAGCAGGGCAGTGGAGCCTCGCCGAGAAGTGCGTTGCAGGCGTGTTTCTCTACGCCGTCGCAGGCTGGCTGGGTCGGGAATGGATTGGAAGCGCGCTGGGGGTCGCAATCTCTGACTCCTTTGTCGCGATGAGCGCGGCGCTGACCCTGTTTCTCTTGCCTGCATGCGCCAAACCCTACAAGCCTATTCTCGACTGGCGCGCGGCGGAGAGTATCCCATGGGGGGTGCTGATTCTGTTTGGCGGCGGGCTTGCCCTCGCAGGCGCGTTTGAAAGCACGGGGCTGGCGAAGGCGATTGGCTCGATGGTGAGTGGACTGAGCGACTTCCCCCTGTGGCTGATCGTGCTGGGCGTGGCGGCGCTGATTATCTTCCTCACAGAGCTGACCTCCAACACGGCGACGACCGCCACTTTTCTACCTGTTGTGGCGGCGGCGGCGGTCGGGATGGGGCTTGACCCGCGCCTGCTGGCAATTCCCGTCGCGGTGGGCGCGTCGGCGGCGTTCATGCTACCCGTTGCTACGCCCCCCAACGCGATTGTATTCGCCTCTGGCGAAATCAAAATCGGCGAAATGGCGCGGGCAGGGCTTGCGCTGAACTTGTTCTGCATCGCGGCGGCGACCCTCATCACGCTCACCACCGCGCGGTGGGGCTTGGGAATCCCTTAGAGGTATACTTTCGCACAGGTGAGAGCATGACCGCAACGCTGAGCCAGAAACGGATACCTATGAGCCGTGAAGAGTTCCTGCAGCTGCCAGAAGGACCGCCCTACTACGACTACATTCAAGGGGAGGCGATCGAGGTGAATCGACCGACCGGGGAACATCAGGAAATCGTCGTATGGCTGGCTTCCAAATTATGGGAGTATACGCGCCAGAACGGGCTTGGCAAGGTATGGTCAGATATTAATGTCGACCTACCGACAGGCGACTTAGTGGGTCCTGACATTGTGTACCTGTCAGCGGAAAATCTCCATCTCTATTCGCGGGGCTACATTCAAGGCGCGCCTGATTTAGTGGGAGAAGTGCTTTCACCAAGCAACGCGGGATACGATCGGGTTGAGAAGCTGGACGCCTACCGTCGTGCGGGTGTGCCGTGGGTGTGGCTTATCGACTCGGAAACGCTGGTGGTGGAAGAGTATCAGTGGACGCCCGAAGGCTATTTGCTCGTTTCCACAACGCCTCCCACGCGCCCCTTTGAGCCGAAACGGTTTCCAGGATTGAAGCTGGAGATTGGCGCGACTTTCGGAGCTGGACAAGGTTCCTCGCTTCGCTCGGAATGACAGAGGGTTTGAGCCAAGATGCCTGTCACGCCGAGCGAAGCGAGGAATCTCAAACTGTGATGTCTACTATGCAGCCCTATGACCCCTCCCACATCTGGCTTTATCATGAGCGGCTGAGCGCAATTCCTGAGGAGATGGGCGCGACGCTGGAGTACGCCGCCTGCTCGCCCAACATCAAGGAGCGGCGGGACTACTCCTGCGCGCTATTCGACGCGCGGGGCAGGCTGATTGCGCAGGCGGCGCATATCCCTGTGCATTTAGGCGCGATGCCCCTGCTGATGGAGTACCTACTGCCCCGCTTCGAGTGGCGCGAGGGCGATATGATCCTCACGAATGACCCCTACCATGCAGGCACCCACCTGCCCGACTGGACGCTGGTCGCGCCGGTGTTCGTGGAAGGAGAGTTAGCGGGCTTCGTCGCCAGCCGTGCGCACCACGCCGACACAGGCGGCTCCACGCCCGGCTCGATGCCCCTCGCCAGTGAGATTTACGAGGAGGGACTGCGCATCCCCCCTGTGAAACTGGTGGAAGGCGGCGCACTGAACGAGTCGCTCGTGGACTTCATCCTGCACAATGTGCGCACGCCCGACGAACGGCGGGGCGACCTGATGGCGCAAATCGGCGCGAACCTAATTGGCGTGCGTCGTCTGCAGGAGCTGTTGCAGAGCGAGGGCAGGGAAGTGTGGGAAGCGCGATTCGAAATGCTGATGCGCTATAGCGAGCAGCTCACCCGCGCCGCGCTGAGCCAGATACCGCCCGGCGAATACGAGTTCACGGACTATCTGGACGACGACGGGCGCGGCAACCGCGACCTGCCAATCCGCGTGCGCGTGGTCGCCCCCGCAACGGAGCAGGGAACCGTGCGCTTCGATTTCACCGGGAGCGCGCCGCAGACCGAAGGGGGACTGAACGCGCCCGAAGCCGTGACTCGCGCCGCGTGCTACTATGTCGTGCGCTGCCTGCTGCCCGACGATGCGCCCACCAACGACGGCTGCTGGCGACCAATTGAGGTGATTGCCCCCGCAGGCACGATTGTGAACGCGCAGCCGCCCGCCGCCGTCGCAGGGGGGAATGTGGAGACCTCACAACGCACTGTGGACGCGCTGCTGGGCGCGCTGGCGCAGGCGCTGCCCGACGCCATCCCCGCCGCCTCGCAGGGCACGATGAACAATATCCTGTTCGGCGGCTACGACCCCATTCGGCGCAAGCCGTTCGTATATTACGAAACCCTCGCGGGCGGGGCGGGAGCGCACCCCGACGCCGACGGCGCAAGCGCAATCCATACCCACATGACCAACACGCGCAATACCCCCGTCGAGGCAATTGAGAGCGCATACCCCGTGCGTGTATTGGAATATCGCATCGCGGAGCGCACGGGCGGGGCGGGGCGTCGGCGCGGAGGCGACGGCATCGTGCGCAGCTATCAGTTCCTTACGGAGACCACGCTCACGCTGCTCACTGAACGCCGCCGACGCGCCCCCTACGGCTTGCAGGGCGGGAAACCCGGCAGGCGTGGGCAGAACCTGCTGCACATCGACGGCGAGGTGGACGCCGAGCTGAGCAAGGGTGTGATTCGCGTCCCTGCAGGCGCGGTGCTGACGATACGCACGCCGGGCGGGGGCGGGTGGGGCAAATAACTCTACAACCCTGTGCAAATCTGGCATTTTTCAGGGCGTTTTTGTCCGATTCACGGGCGGAAATGAGTCTATCATGAATGGGAGGCTCCGCCTCTCATCACGCACTTAGGAGGTCAAGTATGAAAGGAATACGGTTTCTCGCGTTACTGGGGTTGACGCTGAGCGTTTTCGCCAGCGCCGTCGCCAACAACTACACAATTATTCACCTGCGCAGCTACTCGCTCGCGAACCTGTTCGACGGCACGGCGAACGGCATCGGCGCAAACATCGGCGATGTGGCGTTCGATGGTACGAACCTCTATGTGGCGGGCTATCACACCAATAGCGGGTCGCAGACCGTCGGCATGGCGCGCATCAGCAACTTCTACGACGGCTCGAACTTCCTT
>CAYYCA010000107.1:0-2322 GCA_964470265.1 uncultured Fimbriimonadales bacterium
CTGGTATAAGTTAACCCAAGTTGCTACCTATCGGTCTTGAGGGGGCGAGATTCCTCGCTCCGCTCGGAATGACAGAGCGGTTTTTGCACAGCTGGTCTCAACCCCAACGCAATCACTGCTGCAAACAAGAGTAGCCCCGCTGCTGAGGCGTAGGGTAAAGCGTCGCTGTACTTGAGTGCGCCGTTGCCCCAGATGGGCGCGACAATTCGCGCGAGACTCTCCAGCGAGCCAGAAACGCCTTGGATGCGCCCTTGTTCGGCGGCTGAGGCCGACTGGCTAATCAGGCTGGTGAGGCTCGGTAGCCCGATCGAACCACCTACTGTCGCAACGCCTACCAGCAGGTAGAACAGTCCCAGCGAGTGCGTGAACGCCGCGCCCGTCAGCCCGACGATGTTCAGCAGCACGCCCAACAGCAGCGTCGATTTCTCGCCCAGCGCATGCACCACGCGCCCTACCAGGGCAACCTGCGAGACCGCCCCCACTACGCCCACTACCGCCAGCACATAGCCAATTTCTTGGGGACCTAAGTTGAAGCGTATCGCGGCGAAGAGTGGAAAAGTGGTCTGGTAGATGGAGAAACCCACCCACAGGATGAAGTTCACCCACAGCAGCCGCGCGGCGGGACTGCGCGTGAGCGTGGCGGGCATCTCGCGCCAGGGCGAGGGGCGTTTGGCGGGCGTCAAGTGCGCCGTTTCAGGCAGGGCGAACAGCGCATACCCTGCCGCCAGCAGTGAAATCCCCGCCGCCGTCCACGCAGGAACCGCCAGCCCGAAGTGCGCCAAGCCGCCGCCCAACGCGGGACCCAGAATAAACCCCAGCCCGAACGCTGCGCCAATCAGCCCAAAGTTTTTCGCCCGCTTTTCAGGGGGGCTGATGTCGGCGATGTAGGCGCGGGCGGTGGTGATGTTGCCCCCCGTGAAGCCGTCCAGAATGCGCGAGAGGAACAGCCAGAGCAGATTCGGCGCGAGTGCGAGCATCACGAAACTCGCAGCGGAACCCAGCAGGCTCAAAATCAGCACGGGACGACGCCCGAAGCGGTCGGACCAGTCGCCCAGAATTGGCGATGCCAGCAGCTGCGCCGCCGAAAACGAGGCGAATAACAGTCCAATCTGCAACTCGCTTGCTTGAAACTTTTTCGCGTAGAACGGCAGCAGCGGGATCACAATCCCGAACCCGACGAGGCTCACGAAAATCGTCAGGAACACCGCCAGCAACGCGCGGCGTTTGCTCGCCTCGTCGGATTCGGGCGTGATACGGCGCGTATTCATCAGTAGCGTCGCTTGCGCTTCCCCGTGTGCGGGGCGTGGTGTTTCTTCCGCGCGCCCTCGCTTCTGGACGCCGTCGTCGCGCTCCCCGTAGGCGTTGCGTCGCCCGCGGTCTGCGCAGGTTTCGAAGCAGGAATTGCTGTCGCCTTCGCTGCCGCCTCCTGACGCTGGTGCAGCTTCTCACGCGCATCCTGCCAGCTGACCATAATCTGGCTCGCGATAAAGATCGACGAGTAGGTTCCTGCAATCACGCCAATCAGCATCGCCACATAGAAGAAGCGCAGGTCTTGCGTCACTGCGCCCCAGATGACCAGCGCGACCAGCACAATCAACAGCGTCAGGCTGGTGTTGATGGAGCGGGCGAGCGTCTGGTTCAAGCTGCGGTTCACGATGGTCGCGAAAGTTTCACCCCGCGCCCGATGGCGCAGGTTCTCGCGCACGCGGTCGTACACCACAATCGTATCGTTGATGGAGAAGCCGACGAGCGTGAGCAGCGCAGTGATAAAGAGCGCGTTGATTTCCCAGCCGAGGAAGTAGCCCAGCGCAGCCGCGCCGCCGACCATAATCAGCACATCATGCGCAAGCGCAATCGTCGCTGCAACGCCGAACTTGAAGCCGCTCCAGCCGCCCTCGATGGAGAAGCGCAGCGCAATATAGAGCAGAATCGCAACCAGCGCGACCACGACGGCTGTAATGGCGCGTTGCACGGTCTCGGCGCGCACGCGCGGGCTGACGCTGGCGAAGCTCACCACCTGCAGGTCGCCGAGCGGCTTGAGCGCGTCGACGATTTTCTGCTGGCTGCCGGCGTCGGCGTCCGCGACATGCACAATCAGCTGGCGGTTGCCCTCCGCAAACAGCGCGCCTACCTTCTCGAAGCCCGCCTGACGCAGCAGGTTCAGCACCTGCGCGAGGTTGGCTTCTATCGGGGGCAACTGGGAGACGGGGACGGCAGGCGCAGCAGGCTGTTGCGCCTGTGTAGGTTGCTGAGGCTGCTCGCCAGCGGGCTGATTCTGATTTTGCGGTTGAGTCTGCCCTGCCGTCGGCTGATTGGGCTGCT
>CAYYCA010000107.1:2422-6987 GCA_964470265.1 uncultured Fimbriimonadales bacterium
TGGTTCTGCCCCTGTGTTGGCGGATTGCCCTGCGGATTCGCGGGCTGTTCGGCGGGTTTGGGTGCGGGGGGCGTCGCGGCGGTCGCCACGCGCTTCTGCAGCACCAGCTCGCTGCCGCCCTCAAAATCGATGCCCGGCTTCAAGCCGCCTAAGCCCAGCCAGAACACCAAACCAATCACAATCGCCGCGCCGCTAATCGCGTAATACAGCCCGCGCTTGTTCACAAAGTCGAAGCGGTCTTTCGCCGCGCCGAGCTGCTCGCCCACTTCCTGCCCGAACTGACGACGCAAGCCGAACAGTTTCTCGCTCGGATGCACGCCCAGCCCTACCAGCGTATATAGGAAAGTGCGCGTGCAGAAAATCGCCGTGAAGAAGCTAATCGCCACGCCAATGCCCAGCGTCGTCGCGAAGCCCTGTACGGGCCCTGTGCCGAAGTAATAGAGAATCAGACAGATGATAATCGTACTCAGGTTCGAGTCGAAAATCGCGGGGAAGGCGCGTTTGAAGGCGGCGTCCAGCCCTGCCAGCAGCGTCCGCCCCAAACGCAGCTCCTCCTTCAGGCGTTCGAAAATGAGGATGTTCGCGTCAATCGCCATGCCAATCGACAGAATAATGCCGGCGATTGCGGGCAGCGAGAAGGTGACGCCCGTGGCGCGGAAAATCGCCAGCGCGAACAGCACATAGAGCGCGAGCGCAATCACGGAGATAATGCCCGGCAGCAGGTAGTAGAGAACCATGAAGACGGCGATTGCCACGAAACCGATTGCGCCCGCCTGAATGATGCGATCCCACGCCTGCGCGCCCAGAATCGCCTCCACGCGGTTGATGCTCTCCAACGAGAGGCTCACGGGCAGTGCGCCCGCGTTCAGCAGGTCGCGCAGCCGTGCGGCTTCCTTCAGCGTGAAGTTGCCCTGAATTACTGGCTCGCGCAGGTTCGGCGACTGAATCACGGGCGCAGAGATAATCTTGCCGTCCAGAATAATCGCGATATGCTCCTTGAGGTAAAGCGATGACGCGCGGGCGAACTTGTCCTGCCCTTCGCGGTTGAAGGTCAGCAGCACCTCCGGCGAGAACGACTGGCTCACCACATCCGCTCGCTGCAGGTCGTCGCCCGTCACAATCAGCGGCGAGGATTCCAGAATCTTCTGATATTCGGGCGTGCCCGGCTCAATCAGCTTGCCCTCAGGACTGCGCAGGTCGCGGAACTTGACTACTTCGTCGTCGCCCTCTTTCTCCAGCACGATGTCGTAGCGTCCCGCAGGGTTCTTATCGGTGCGCACATCCTTGAGGTAGCGGAACTCCAGTCGCGCGGTAGTTTGCAAGAGGTCGCGCGCCTCCTGTTCGTCGGTGAAGCCGGGCAGCTCGATAACAATCTCCGTATCGCCTTTTTGGTAAATCGTGGGTTCAATCACGCCCAGCGAGTCGATGCGCCGATTGAGAATATCGATTACGAGGCGCATGCGCTCAGGCGTCCAGAGTTTCTGTTCTTCGGGCGAGAGTTTCTCCACTTCGGCGCGCAGGGTCATGCGCAACCCGCCCTGTACATCCAAGCCGCGCCGCGCGGGGTTAATCCAAAACAGCCAGCCCGCCAGCGCCGTAAGCAGCACGATTATAGCCAGGTAAATAAAGTGTCTAATCAAGGCGTCTCTCCTCCTGCGTACTTAGGGGTATTATACCTGTTGCAGATCGCTTCGCTAAGGGGCGTCGCTGCCCAACGCTTCGAGAATCCATTCGTGCGCTTCCTTCAGGTTGTGCCCCTCGCCCAGCGCATGCCGAATCTCCATGAACGCCTGCAGTTGCGCCTGCCTTGCCGACTCGTCGCGCAGCAGGGGCATAAGCGCGCGCGTAAGCGTCTCGGGCGACGCGGCTTCCTGAATGAACTCAGGACACACATCACGCTGCAGAATCAGGTTCGGCAGCCCAATCCAGCGCAGTTGCAACCGCCGACGGCGCAGTTTGTACTCCAAGTTCATCAGCCAGTCGCCCCGATAGACAATCAGCATCGGCGTTCGGAGCAGCGCGGCTTCCAGCGTCGCTGTGCCTGAACAGACCACCGCCGCGTCCGCATGCGCGAGCAAGTTCCAGACAGAGCGCGTCTCGGTGGGAACCCACTGGCGCGAGCCGTCCGACCAGAGCGTGTGAATCCAGTCGGGGTTAAAGTGGGGCGCGACGGAGATGACGAACTGCGCTTCGGGCAGGAGGGTATAAACGCTGTCGGCGACGCGGGCGTACAGGGGGGTCAACGCGCTCACCTCGTGCCGACGACTGCCTGGCAGCAGGGCGATAATCGGGCGGAACGGGTCTAATCCCAGTCGCTCGCAGAACGCTTCCTTCGTTTCAGACGGGTGCGCCAGTCGGAGCAACGGGTGCGGCACCCACTGCGCCTGCGCACCCATCGCCTGCAGCAGGGAAGCCGACCACGAGAAGGGGGTCAGGATTTGCTCGGCGCACTGCGGCAGGTCGGTTCCTTGACGCTCGCGCCGCCAGCTGCCAGGGGGGATGTAATACACCACGCGCATCCCCCGCGCCTTCGCCCAGCGGCAGAGCGGGGCGTTGAATGCGCCGAAGTCGATGGGCACAATCAAATCGGGGCGCGTCGCGTTCAGAAACCGCTTCACACGCTGGAAGACAAGTGCGACTTTTGGGGCGACTTTGAGCGATTCGACCACGCCAATCGCGCCCCAGTCGCGGCTGTCGGCAATCAGGCGCACGCCCGCCGCCGCCATTCGTGCGCCGCCCACGCCGTGAATCTCTATATCGGGCAGGCGGGCTTTAAGCGTCTGCGCCAGATCCGCCCCGTAAAGGTCGCCCGACGCCTCGCCCGACAGAATGACCACCGAGCGTTTCATTTACGCGCGGGCTGATCTAAAGCGCGCCCGTTTCGCCCGTGTCGAATCTGCTCCATAAACTCCAGCAGGTATTCCAGCTCCGCTGTCATGTCAACCTCCGCTCGGATTTTCTCGATGGCTTGGCTCAGGTTCATCTCGGAGAAGAACATCCATCGGCAGGCTTTGCGCAGGGCGTCGCGCGAGGCTTCAGGCACGCCTGCCCGGCGCAAACCGACGACATTTACGCCGCGTACCTCAGCCGGGCTGCCCTCCACAATCATAAACGGGGGCACATCGCGCACAATCCGCGACATCCCGCCCACCATCGCCAGCTTGCCGATGCGCGTGAACTGATGAATGCCCGCCATGCCGCCGAGATTCGCGCCGTCGCCAATCACGCAGTGCCCGCTCACGCCGACCGAGTTCGCCATCACCACGCCGTCGCCGACTACGCAGTTGTGCCCGATATGCACATACGCCATCAGGAAGTTGTTATTGCCCACAATCGTTGCCTGCTCCTCGCCGCTGGCGCGATGGATGGTCACATACTCGCGGATCCAGTTGTTGTCGCCGATTTTGAGGTAGCTCCGCTCGTGCTTGAACTTGCGGTCTTGCGGCGGCGCGCCCAGTACGGCGCCGTGATAGATGATGTTGTTGCGCCCGATGTGCGTGTTCTCCTCGATAATCACATGCGCGCCGAGGGTGGTGCCTGCGCCAATGCGCGTGTTCGCGCCGATGATGCAGTACGGTCCTATCTCCACATCATCGTCCAGTTCAGCGGTGGGATGCACCACAGCGGTTGGGTGAACAGTGGTCATAGTTGCTCGCCTCAGGGGTTATTGGTCTGCATTTGGAGCAGCTGGTCAGGCGGGGGGCTGAGGAATCGGTCGGGTTCGGGCAGGGCGAAGGTGATTTCCGCCTCGGCGGCAATCTCGCCGTTCACGCGGGCGACTGCCTTCACACGCCCCACCTCGCGGCGCATCCAGAGCATCTCCACTTCCATAATGAGCGTGTCGCCCGGCACGACGGGGCGTCGGAACCGCGCGTTATCGATGCCGCCCAGCAGCGCGACACGATCCCGCAAATGGGGCTGCAGCATCACCATCACGCCGCCGACCTGTGCCATCGCCTCCAGAATCAGCACGCCCGGCATAATCGCCTTCACAGGGAAATGCCCCTGAAAGAAGCTCTCGTTGATGGTGACATTTTTCAGCCCAACGGCGCGCTTGCCAGGCTCCAGCTCCAGTATCCGATCCACCAGCAGGAACGGATATCGGTGGGGAATAACCTGCCGTATCTGCTCAATATCCAGACTGAACTCCGCCATCCTTAGTCCTCCGCGTGGAATCGCTGCGCCAGCGCGCGCGCCAGTTGCACATTCAGGGCGTGCCCCGGTTTGACAGCGACTAAGGTGAAGCGTCTCAGGTACACGCCGCTGAGGTACAAATCGCCCAGCGCGTCGAGCAGTTTATGGCGCAGCGGTTCGTCCTCGAAACGCGCGGGATTATGATACCCAGTTTCATCAATCACGAGGGCGTTCTCCAGCGCGCCGCCGAGCGCAAGTCCCTGCGCTCGCAACGCCTCCACCTCGCGCAGGAAGCCGAAAGTGCGCGCGGGAGCGATTTCCGTGAGCGCGCTCACGATGGGGAACGCGCCCGCCTGCACGCCGAGCGGTTCGGGGAACTGAATGTAGCCAAACAGTGTGTCGCCCGAGAGGGAGAGGGCGAGATAGCGGTC
>CAYYCA010000108.1:0-6959 GCA_964470265.1 uncultured Fimbriimonadales bacterium
GTGGTAGGTGATGGTCTCTTGAATCATCGTGTTGCCTCCTGCGAGTTTCGTTTCGTCCGCTTGAGTATACCCCATCACTCAGTTATGGACCACCACCCGCACACGCAGCGAACCGCCGACTTCGGGCTGCTGATGCAACTATCGCTGCAGTTCGGCGCGCTGTTCCCTCCTGAGACCATGAACCGCATGCTGCAGCGACTGCCCACTCAACGCTACCAGTGCGCCGAGACGCATCTCGAGGTGGGCTATCTGTACAGTCTGAGCAGGACAGGGCGCTGGCGCGAGGCGTTGGCGCAGCTGGGCGACGAGGATACAAGCTCTACCCCGTATGAGATACGCTATCTGCTGATGACACTCGCGCTGGAGCAGAACCGTCGCGACGCCGCATCGCAAATAGGCGGACGTGTTAGCGACTTCGACTCGCCGTATCATGGGGAGGACTTGTTTAGGGCAGTGCGCTTTTTGCTGGAAACGGGACGCGCCGACAGCGCACGCACGCTGATGAACTTTGTGGAGATCCCCACCATCCGTGCGCGCATTCAAAAGGCTCTCAGCAAAACGCAGTCCAGCGCGCCCTCGCCCGAACTTGCGGACGCGCTCATCCAACTCGTCAAGGCGGACGCGGACGGCCTCTTCTGGTTCACTCAGCCCTTTGAAAAATGGCAAGATTCCATCGACGTAGTCATTCTCCAGATCCTTATGACGGCGAACCGCGACCGTTACACAGCGCTGCTGCGAGTGATCGAGAGCCTGCCCAATTTCCGCTCGGATGGCTACCTACGCCTTCAGCTGCCTAAGAATGCATGGCTTCAGGATTTTTATGACCCGCTTCTGGCAAAATGGCTCCTGCAGACGCCCGTAGAGGGCTTGGGCGACCAGCCAGATGTTGCTCATGCGGCGGCGGCCGCGGCGCAAGCGGGGCAGTTCGGCGACGCGGAACGCCTGATGCAGCACGCAGGGCGCGTGGGCAACGATATCTACGATTTGTATCTATCGGGCTACGCCGTCGGCTTGGCGCGGCAGGGCAAATATCGGGAGGCAGCGCGCGCCGCCCGACGCATCGGCGTTCCAGAATATCGCGTTTACGCGCTGGCGAACATCGCGGCGGAACTGAAGAAGCGAGGGCTGTAAAGTCCTCATTCTTGCGTTTCAGCGTCTCCAGCCAGTTCCTGCTCCAGAACGTCCAGTGGAGGCAGGATGGACTCAATCGCCTGTTTCAGAGATGGTAAGTCTTGTTCAACAACTTGCCAGACTCGTGCATAGTCCACGCCTTCGTAATCGTGCGTAATCACATCACGCAGTCCCGTTATCCCACGCCACGCGATTTCAGGATGTTGCTGACGGAATGAGTCGGGCACACGCTTTGCCGCTTCACCCAATACCTGAAGGTTCCTTAGTACGGCATCCTGTATCAAGGTATCCCGCATGAATCGTTCCTCGCCTTCAACTGTATAGATTTCTATTTTACGGATACACTCGAGCATATGCGCGAGATAGACGCGAGGATCCTTTCTCATAGCGGGACAGCCTCCTGAAGAATGCGACGCCGCAACAGCCAATAAAGTCCGTCCTCTGAAACCACGTCCACGCGGCGTCCCAGCAGGTGTTCCAGTTCCTGCTTGAGCAACGCTTGGTCAATAAGGCTACGCTGCGCCTCGAACTTCACAAGAAAATCGATATCGCTGTCCTCGCCTGCCTCGCCTGTGGCAACGGAGCCGAAGACGCGCACGTTATATGCCCCGTGACGCGCCGCCGTCTGCAGGATTTCCTCGCGTCGCCGACGCAGCTCCTCAAGCAAGTGCATCGCTCGAATTGTACCTTCCCTTGCAAGGTATACTCTCTGCCGTCGATGGAGGCACTCGTATGGTGAACGGCAACCTGCGGAAAGGACACGCCGTCGTGTTGGGCGCAGGCACGATGGGCGGCGGCATCGCCGCGCTGTTAGCAAGTATCGGCTGGCGCGTGCATCTGCTGGATCAAGGGGATATTGCGCAGCAAGCAATCGAGCGACTGCTCAAATCAGGCGCGTTCTATCAGCCCGACGACGCCAAACGGATTACCCCCGGCAATGTGGAGACCGATTTGGACTGCGTGGCGCACGCCGACTGGGTCGTGGAGGCGATTATCGAGCAGATTGAGCCGAAGCGTGCGCTGTGGCGCGAGGCAGCGCAGCGGGTGAACCCCGACGCCGTGCTGAGTTCCAACACCTCCGGGCTGGGCATCGCCGAAATCGCGCAGGCGCTGCCCGAAAACCTACGCAAGCGATTTTTAGACACGCACTTTTTCAACCCGCCGCGCGTAATGCGCCTGCTGGAACTGATTCCGACCGACGACACCGACCCCGACTTGACCACTCGCTTCACCACCTTCGCCGAGCGGCTGCTGGGCAAGCGCGTCGTGCTGGCGAAAGACCGCCCCGGATTCATCACCACGCGCATCGGCATCTACGCGATGATGCAGGCGTTGGTCAGCGCAGTGAAGTACGGCATTACGCCCGAGGAAGCCGACGCGCTGCTGGGACCGCTGGTCGGGCGTCCGCGCAGCGGCGTGTTCCGCCTGACCGACCTCGTGGGACTCGATGTGGCGCATAACATCGTGCGCAACCAGAAGGAGCGTCTGCCCGACGACCGCTACATCCAGTCGCTGGAGCTGCCCCCGCTGTGGCATGCGCTCATCGAACAAGGCAGGCTGGGCGAGAAAGCGGGCGCGGGCTTCTATAAGCGCGAGGGCAAGGAGATTTTCACGCTGGACTACGAGACGCTGGAGTACCGCCCGCGCATCGAGCCGAACTTACCAATCGACGCCAGCCTAAGCCGTGCGCCCTACGCCGAGCGACTGCCCGCGCTGTTGAACCTGCCCGACCCGTATGGCGCGTTCTTCCGCGAGGCGTTCCTGCTGCCGCTGGCTTACGGCGCGGAGGTGATGCCCGATGTCGCCTACGACATTCCGTCGCTGGATATGGCGATGCGGCTGGGCTACAACTGGGAGCTCGGCGTGTTCGAGACATGGGACGCGCTGGGCGAGGCGGGACGCGACGCGCTCGCGCGGCTGAACCTGCCGCAGGAGCCGTCCACCCTGCGTATGCTGCGCAACGCCGAGCTGAAAACCTTCTACACCACGCGTGGGGCGAGCCGCTACTACTTCGAGCCGCGCGACGAGCAGGGCGACTATGCGCCCCTCGTGACCCCGCCGTTTTTCATCAGCCTTGATCAGCTCGCAGGCGCGGGTAAGGTGATTGCCGAGACGCCCGAATGCCGCGTAATCGACCTCGGCGACGATGTGGCGTGCATCGAGTTCCGCACAAAAGCGAATGTGCTGACGCCCAGCCTGATGGAGTTCGTCGCTGAATTCCTTGAGCGTGCCGAGCGCAACCATGTCGGCGTGGTGATTGGCAATCAGGGGCGGATGTTCTCGGCGGGGTTCAATCTGAACCTGTTTCTGGAGTATATCGCTAAGCAGGACTGGCAGGGGATGGAGCGCGGCTTACAGCTCCTGCAGGGGCTGAGCCAGCGCATTCGGTACTGCGGCGTGCCCGTAGTGGCGGCGGTGCATGGCTACGCGCTGGGCGGCGGGCTGGAGGTCGTGCTGCCCTGCGTGCATGTACATGCCCATGTAGATACGGGGCTGGGCTTGCCTGAGGCGGCGGTCGGCTTGATGCCCGCAGGCGGCGGCACGACGCTGATGACCCGACGCGCCCTGCAGAATCTGCCCCCCGAAGTCGACCCTGTGCCGCACCTGCGCCAGCCGTTTCTCACGCTTGCCTACGGCAAGCGCAGCAACAATGCGTTCGAGGCGTATTCGCTCGGCTTCCTGCGCGAGCGCGACACGCTGTGTTGGAACCTCGACCGCCTGCTCTATGAGGCGAAACAGCATGTGCTGGCGCTCTCGCGCGCGGGCTATCGCCCGCCTGAGCCGACGCCAATCCTCGCTGTGGGCGTGAACGGCTACAGCCGCCTGATGATGGAAGTCCACTGGATGCACCAAGCAGGGCAAATCAGCGACCACGACCGCCTGATTGCCGAGAAAATCGCCTTCGTGATGACGGGCGGCGACCTGCGCGACGCGATGCCCATGCCCGAAGAGCATTTCCACGCCCTCGAACGGCAGGTATTCATCGAACTCTGCCAGACCGAGAAGAGCGTGGCGCGCATCCGCCACATGCTGGAGACGGGCAAGCCGCTCAGGAACTGATATTCCACCAACCCGTGCGCGATTGCGGGCGCGCCGTTGAGCGGATGCTGCTCACGGACGCGCCCATCAGAGAACCTGCTGACCAAAACGGCAGGAGTTAGAGCCGCCCTGTCGAACCCGCAGAACGGCAATGGTGGAACTCAAACAGGTCAGCGTGGTGTATGGCGAGCAACACGCGCTGCGGCGAGTGAGCCTGAGCGTGGAGAAGGGCGAGTTTGTATTTCTCGTGGGCGCGACGGGCGCAGGCAAATCGACGCTGTTCAAACTGCTCTACGGCGAACTCCGCCCGACGGAGGGCGAGGTATGGGTATTGGGGCAGCCGATGCATCGGATTAAGCCGCGCGAGCTGCCCTACCTGCGACGGCGCATGGGGATTGTGCCTCAGGACTACCCGCTGTTGCCGCGCAAGACGGTCTGGGAAAACATCGCCTACGGGCTGCGGGCGATTGGCTACAACGAGAGCGCAGTGCGTCAGCGCGTAGCGCAGGTGCTCGCGCTCGTGGGGCTGAACGAGCAGGCGCGGCAGATGCCGAACCAGCTCTCGGGCGGCGAGGCGCAACGCGCCGCCATCGCTCGCGCGATTGCAAACAACCCGCCCCTGCTGATTGCCGACGAACCGACCGCGAACCTCGACCCTGACACCTCGTGGGAGATTATCGAACTGCTGATGCGCATCAACCTGCGCGGCGCAACGGTCATCGTCTCCACGCACAATCGCGCGATTGTCGATCGCGCCTGCCAGCGCGTGGTAGCGATGGATCGCGGGCAAATCCTCAGTGATGTGCCGCGCGGCGGCTACCCCATCGAGTTAGACCGCCTGCATGCGACGGTGATGCTATGATTGATCGCCTGCGCTTCGTGCTGATGGAGACCTGGGAGAGCCTGACACGCAACGCGACGATGCAAGCGGCTGCAATCAGCACTGCTTGTATTGCGCTGATTCTGCTGGGCGGCGCGGGCATGGCGCTCTATAAGCTGGACGCTACGGCGCAGTCGCTGCCGAGCCAGTTCGAAGCAAATGTGTTCCTGAAGATGAGCGCGACGCGCGAGCAGGCGCTGCAGCTCAAGGCGCAGCTGGAAGCGACGCCCGAAATCGAGCGCGTCGTGCTGACCCCGCGTGAAGTCGCCTGGGAGCAGGAGAAGCAAAAGCTTGCCGACGATGTGAACCTCGCCGACCTGCCGAACCCCCTGCCCGACAAACTGACCGTGCGCGTGCGCGACCCTGCGCTGCTGCCTGCCGTGGCGGAGCGGATTGCGCAGTCGCCCCTCGTGGAGGAGGTCATCGACAGTCGCAAGGAGCTGCAGACGGTGATGGAACTCTCGCGCTTGGTGCGCTGGATTGGGCTGGGCGCAGGGGGGCTGTTGCTGATGGCGGCGCTCATCCTGATTTACAACACGGTGCGGCTCACCATTGCTTCGCGTCAGCGCGAGGTGCGCGTGATGGCGTTGCTGGGGGCGACTTTGCGTTCGATTCGGCTGCCGTTCGTGCTGGAAGGTATGATTCAGGGCGTAGTAGGGGGCGCGCTGGCGGCAGCGTTGGTGCTGGCTGCCGCGGCGCTCATCTCCGATTACTTTGTTCGTCAGTGGCCCTTCCTGCGGGACATGCCGCCGGGGCTGCCGCCGTATGTTGTGATGATGGGGCTGCCTGCGCTGGGCGCGCTCATGGGCGGATTGTGCGCGTGGTGGGCGGCGCGCCGTTATGTGCATATCTGAGGGATGACCGTGCGCCGACGGCGGGCGTGGCTGACAGGGCTGGTTCTGCTTGTTGCGCTCGGCGCGAGCCTGTTAATTAGCCTGCTGATGGGCGCGATTCCCCTGCCTTTCTCCGAGCTATGGGCGGCGTTGCGAGGCGATGGCGAGGAGACGACGCGCGTGATACTCTGGGAACTGCGCCTGCCGCGCGTGCTGCTGGCAATCCTTGTGGGCGGCGCGCTGGGCTGTGTGGGCTGCGCGTTTCAGGGGCTGTTGCGCAACCCGCTGGCAGACCCATATATCGTCGGCGTCTCGTCGGGCGCGGCGGTCGGCGCGGCGGCGGGCGCGCTGCTCGGCTGGCATCAGCGCGGCTATGGCTGGGCAATCTCACTGCTCGCCTTTGTAAGCGGACTGCTCACGCTTGTCCTCGCGCTCGCGCTTAGTCGGCAGCACGGGCAACTGCGCATCCCGAACTTCCTGCTGGTCGGCGTCGCGCTCAGCGCGAGCCTGTGGGGGGTGATTACCCTGCTGCTCGTGCTGGCGGGCGAAGACCTCTCGCGCGTGATTTACTGGCTGCTGGGCGGCTTACTGAACGCCGATTGGCAACGGCTGGAGTGGGCGAGCCTCCCGGCCCTGCTGGGCTGCCTGATTCTGTTCTGGCAGGCGCGCGCGTTGAACCTTTACACGGCGGGCGAGGAGACCGCGGCGCATTTAGGCGTCCCGCTGGAGCGGCTCAAGTGGATGGTGTTAGCTGGCGGCGCGTTCGCGACCGCCGCGACCGTCGCCGTCGCGGGCATTATCGGCTTCGTAGGTTGGATTACGCCGCACTTGCTGCGCCGCCTCGTTGGGGGCGATCACCGTGCGCTTATGCCGCTCTCTGCGCTGGGCGGCGCGCTGCTGCTGCTGTGGGCGGACAACCTCGCGCGCACCCTCACGCGCCCAGTGGAGCTGCCCGTCGGCGTCATCACTGCGCTGGTCGGCGCGCCGCTCTTTGTGTGGGTATTACGGCGCGAGAACCGACTGGGCGGATAAAGGAGATTGTATGGTCTCATACCAATCGAGGTTTCAATTAGTGC
>CAYYCA010000109.1:0-6849 GCA_964470265.1 uncultured Fimbriimonadales bacterium
CAACCCCAACGCCTACAACTGCCTAACGGCATGCAACTCATCGTGGAGCGGGTTCCTGATGCGCCCCTCACGGCGATTGAAGTCTGGATTCGCGCAGGCGTCGCCGACGAAACGCCTGAAACCTCAGGCGTCGCGCACCTGCTGGAGCATCTGATTTTCAAGGGAACCGCCGATTTGCCCCCAGGCGCCCTCGACGAGGCGTTCGAGCAGGCAGGCGGCGTGTTAGACGCCTCCACCGAGCGGGACTGGACGCGCTACTACGCCACCGTGCTACCTGACCGTTGGCAAGCCCCGCTCCGTACCTTGCTGCGCTGCCTGCTCTACCCTGCTCTCCCCAAAGAGGAACTGGAGAAGGAGCGGCGCATCATCCTGAACGACGAGTATGCCCTGCATCGCGCTGACCCGATTCGCCCTGCACGCTATACCCTGTTTGCAGAAGCCTTTCCGACCCATGCTTACCGACTGCCCCTGCTGGGCGACCCTGAAACGCTTGCCCGTCTTGATGTAGAGACCCTACGGCGATTTCATCAGGCGCATTATCGCCCTGAGCGGATGGTGGTGGTAGTGGTGGGCGCGGCGGAGATCGAAGCGGCGCGGCGCGTGGTGGAGGAAGCGATGGTTAGCTCTCCTGACGAGGGTACAACGCCTGAGGTCAATCGCCCCGCGGGCGCCGCCGATTTTTCCAACCTCACCCCCCTTGCCCCCCTCTCCGTAAACGGAGAGGGGGGAACCGAAGCCCCACGCACGCACGGCTCCCCCTCTCCGTTTACGGAGAGGGGGCCGGGGGGTGAGGTTCAGCAAGCGTGGGAAAATACGACGGCTGCGCCCAAAGTCGAGGCAGTGTCGTGTACCCTAATCAGGGGAGGGTCAGGGGATGAGGGCATCGTCACTATCCAGCACAACGCCTGCCTCGCGCTGGGCGTCCGCACGCCGCCTGCAAATGATATCGAGGGATGGCTCTGCGCTGAAATCGTTCGGACTGCGCTGGCGGAGCCGTATCTGGGACTGCTCTATGGAGAAGAGAATCGCCCCTTCGGACGCCTGCACAGCGAGTACCTGCCGCGCGTTCGGGGCAGTCTGCTCGCCTTCTACGCTCTGCCCCCTGTGGAGCCAAATGAGGATTGGCTGGCAGAGACTCGTGAGCGGTTCGAACACGCCCTACAACGGATTGCCAACGGCGACGCGCGGGCTGCGCTGGAGCAGGCGCGTGCGGTCGCCCTGATGCGCCACACTACTGCAATGCGCAACTTCGCTGAGCGCGCCCGCTGGTACGGATTATGCGCCGTATTGCAACTCCCCCTGTCGCCTGAAGAGTATGCGGCGCGGCTCAAGAATGTGCCTGCAGAGCGGGTAGAGGCGTTTGTGCAGGCGACGGCGGGGACACCGTCGCACCAAGTGGGCGGCGTGTTGCCAGATTCTGGGTCCGACGGCGTCCCCGCCGTCGGACAGCCCGCTCGGTACGACGGCATTCCTGTCGTCGCCCACTCCGTCCTCGCCCGCCGCAACGCCGTGCGCCAGCGCCTCTCCAACGGCTTGCGCGTGGTTGCTATTTCTGCGCCTGACGCCGAGAGCGTCGTGATTCAGGTCGCAGTCGCGCATACCATCGGCGAATCGGCGGCGGCAGGCGAGTTGACCACGCGCATGCTCTTTGGCGCGACGCAAAACGAGACCTCCCGCACGCTCGCGATGCGCATCGCCCGCTCAGGCGGCAGCCTGCGCATCGTGTGGACGCCCGCGGGCGCGCTGATTACCGCCTTCGCCCGCCCCGACTCCGTCGTGAATGTGCTATCGTTGCTCAAAGAGGCGCTGTTCCGCGCCGAGTTTAGCGAGGTAGGGTTGCACTCGGCAAAACAGCAAGCCCTTTACGACCGCCAGTATCAGGAAGGCGCACAGGGCTGGCGATTGACAGCGCGCCTGCTTAGCACTTACGCCGACGGAGATACGCTCAAAAAAGTCTCACTGCGTGAAGTTCGCGCCTACTATCAGACGCATTACCGCCCTGAGAACGCCTGTATCGCAATTGCGGGCGATTTCCCTGTAGAGCGACTAATCGAGTTTGTGCAGCAGTTTTTCGGGCACGAGTGGGAGACCTCCCCTGCCCCAAGGCGTCAGGACGCGGCGATGAGGACAATGTGGCGCACTGGCAGTGTCTCCGATCCGCGCGGGCTGGCGTATACGGGGTATGCGTGGGCGTCGCCGCTGGAGTCCGCTGCTGAGTATTACGCGCTGCGCGCTCTGCAGATTCTCCTTACTGAGGGCAAGCGCGCGCGCCTGTTTACAGCCACGCGCGAGCAACAGGGCGTTGGCTATGCCGTGCAGATGGAAACCGCTCTTATCAGAGGCGGCGCGCTGGGCGTCGGGTGGGTGCAAACGGGGAAAACGCCCGCCCCCGAAAGCGTGCTTCAGCGCGCCCTGAGCGAGGCAATGCAACCTGAGGAGTGGCGGCGGGCGCAGGCGTTGGCGCGCGGCGAGTGGGAGCGACTACGACTCAACCTCGTAGCGTTCACTGTCTCTTTGGCATGGGCGGAGCTGAGCGGGTTGGGCTACCAAGTCGTCTGGAACGCGCCCGCCGAGATAGACGCGCTGACGCTCGAACAGGTAGAAGCCACGCGGAGCCAGCTGGTGAAAGGCAACCGAGTTTATATCGGCAGCCGCTTCTGATACCGGTTGCGCAGGTAAATCGCGAGGGCGTTCATCGTGAGCAACAGCGCCAGCAGCACGATGATGCCCGCCGCCGCGTTCTCCTGAAAAGCGTGCTGCGGGCGCGTCGTCCAGTTGTAAATCTGCACAGGCAGCACGGTGAACTGCGAGAAGACGCTGTCGGGCAGCTTGCTGATATAGACCACCGCGCCAATCACCAGCAGGGGGGCGGTCTCGCCCACCACGCGCGAGAGCGACAGGATTACGCCCGTCAGAATCGAAGGCATCGCGACAGGCAGTACCGTGTAGCGTACCGTCTGCCACTGCGTCGCGCCCAGCGCGAGCGAGCCGTCGCGCAGGCTCTTGGGAACGGTGCGCAAGCCCTCGCGCGCCGCCGTGATAATCACAGGCAACGCCAGCAGCGCCATCGTACACGCGCCCGCCAGCAGGCTCCGTTCCATCATCAGCGTCCGCACGAACACCTGCAGCCCCAGCAGCCCGTAAATCACCGACGGCACGCCCGCCAGATTCGTGATGTTAATCTCCACGAGGCGCGTGAACCAGTTGCGTCGAGCAAACTCTTCCAGATAAATCGCCGCGCCGACGCCAACCGGGATGGCAATCGCGGCGGTCAGCAACAACAGATACGCGCTGCCCACCAGCGCGGGTAAGATGCCCGCCTGTGAGGCGCGCCGCGAGGGGAAACTGGTGAAAAACTCAGGGTTAAGCCGCGCGAAACCGTCCAGCAGGATTTTCGTGAGCAGCACCACCAGCGTCGTGAGCGCGAACAGCACAATCAGCGCGCCCACCAGCTGAAATAGCTGCTCGCGCCGATACTCACGCGCCCGCCACTGCGGCGTGCTAACAACCTGAATCATACGCGCGCCCCCTTATAACGCTGCCGAATCGCCTCGCTCGCCAGGTTAAGCGCGAGCGTAATCAGGAACAGCAGCAAGCCGACGGCGAAGATGGTCTGATACCCAATCGAGCCGTGCGGCGTGTCGCCCATCGTGATGCGCACAATGTAGGCGGTCATCGTCTCCACTGCCACGAGGGGATTGAATGTGAAGTTCGGTTGCGACCCTGCTGCGATGGCGACAATCATCGTCTCGCCCACCGCGCGTGAAATGCCCAGCAGGAACGACGCCGACACGCCCGACATCGCCGCGGGCACCACGACGCCCCACACGGTCTGGAAGCGCGTCGCGCCCAGCGCCAGCGAGGCGTAGCGCAGGCTGTTCGGTACCGCGTACAGCGCGTCCTCGCTCAGCGAGGCAATCGTGGGCAGAATCATAATCCCCATCACCAGCCCCGCTGAGAGCGCATTAAAACCCTCCAGCCCCGGAATGAACTTCTGCAGCAACGGCGTGAGGAAAGTGAGCGCAAAGTAGCCGTACACGACCGTCGGAATGCCCGCCAGCACCTCCAGCGTCGGCTTCACCACGCGACGCACCCGCGGCGAGGCGTACTCGCTCAGATAGATTGCCGTGAGCAGCCCCACAGGACCCGCCAGCAGCAACGCAATCAACGAGGTCAGCAGCGTGCCCGTCACCAGCGGCAACACGCCGAACGACGGATTCGCAAAGGTCGGCGTCCACACTGTACCTGTCAGAAACTCCGCCAGCGAGACCTTCTCGAAGAAACCGAGACTCTCCGAAAACAGAATGAACGCAATCGCGAAGGTGGTCAGCACCCCCAGCAGCGCGCACAGGAACAGAAACGCCCGCACCACCTTCTCTTCTGTGCGCACGCGGCGGCGGTTGCGGCTACTCACGCCGACCTGGACTACCGCGCGCGTGTAGGACACGCCGACCTCCGTTGCAGGCGCGTTATTGGGCACTCTTCTCCAACGCCTCCTCGATTTTGTAGAGATCTTCCAGTTTCACGCCAACCTGCGAGCCGTGGGCGCCGAACGCCGAGCCTTTGATGCGCCGCTCCACCCGATGCGCCACAAGTTCGTATACCTGCTCAGGGAGCCGGACATAGCCGACCTCTTCAGCAAGCTCGCCCGCGTTCGCCAGCGCGAACTTGAGGAACTCGGCAACCTCCGGGCGATCGAGCGCCTTCACATTCACATACAAAAACAGCGGGCGCGCCAGCGGTTGGTAGGTACCGTTGAGCACCGTCTCACGCGAGGGCTTCACCGGACCGTTGCCGTTGTCGATTGCCACCAGCTTGAGCTTATCCTGATTGTTCTCGTAATACGCCAGCCCGAAGTAGCCGAGCGCGCCTTTCGTGCGGGAGACGCCCTGCACCAGAATATCGTCGTCCTCGCTGGCGGTGTAGTCGCCGCGGCTGGCTTTCTCCTCGCCCACAATCGCCGCCGTAAAGTAGTCGAAAGTGCCCGAATCCGTGCCCGCGCCGAACAGCGTCAGCGGCTCGTTCGGAAAACCGGGGCGCACCTGCGACCAGTTCTTAATCTTGCCCTGCGCTGCAGGCTCCCAGATTTTCTTCAGTTCCTGTACGGTCAGGTAGTCGCACCAGGTGTTCTGCGGATTGACCACCACCGCCATCGCGTCGTAGGCGATAGGAATCTCGATATACTCGATGCCGTTCTTTTTACAGAGCGTGTCTTCCTCTTCGCGGATGGGGCGCGACGCGCCCGTGATGTCGATTTCGCCGTTGGCGAACTTCTTGAAGCCGCCGCCTGTGCCCGACTTGCCCACTGCAATCTCCACGCCCGCATGCTGCTGGCGGAACTCTTCAGCTAACGCTTCCGAAATGGGCAGCACTGTGCTGGAGCCGTCAATCACAATTTTGCCTGAGAGGGAAGTCGTGGACTGCTGGGCTTGCTGTCCCGATTCCTGCTTAGCGCAGGCGACGAGCGCAACGCCCAGAACGCAACTCGAAAGTAGCCATCCGAAGCGAGGTTTCATAGCATGAGAATCATGCGCCTTCGAATGTTAAGAACAGGTTAAAACCTTGCCGCCGCTACAGGAGCCTCCCGCCTCACGCCGAACCTGTGCCTCGTGCGTGTGGTCATGCTATCGTGGGAGTACCCCCCGCGCATCGTGGGGGGCATCGCCCGCCATGTGCAAGAGTTATCGGAGGCGATGGCGGCGCAGGGCGTGGAGGTGCATGTCGTCACGGCGACTCATCCCGACGCGCCCGATGAGGCGATTGAAAACGGCGTACATGTGCATCGCATCGGTGCGCCGCCCCCACCGCACGGCGATTTTCTGGAGGGCGTCTACACGATGAACGCGGCGTTCGAAGCCCGCGCCGACGCGCTGCTGCAGGAACTGCTGCGCGGCAAACCCGCCCGCACTCAACGCGAGCCGATTCTGCTACACGCGCACGACTGGCTCGTCCATCCCGCCGCCAAAGCCCTCAAACATCGCTACAAAATCCCGCTTATCGCCACCATTCACGCGACAGAGTACGGCAGACACGGCGGGATTCACTCCGACCTCTCCCGCGCCATCAACCATATCGAGTGGGAACTCAGCTACGAGGCGTGGCGCGTGATAGTGTGCAGTGAGTTTATGCGCGGCGAGGTCATGCACGCGCTGAACACGCCCTACGACAAACTCGAGGTCATCCCGAACGGCATTCGCGCCGAGAAGTTCCAGTTTGAGTTTTCTGAGGCGGAGCGGGCGGCGTTCCGCGCGCGGTTCGCGGAGCCTGACCAGCCGCTCCTCTTCTTCGTGGGGCGCATGGTGCGCGAAAAAGGCGTGCAAATCCTGCTGCAGGCGTTGCCGATGGTGCTGACGGAAGTTCCCAACGCCCGTCTCGTGATTGTGGGCGGGGGCTATCGGGCGCATTTAGAGGAGTTTGTGCGCTTCTGTCAGCTGGAGCGTGCGGTTCGCTTCACGGGCTTCATCCCCGACGCCGACCTGCTGCGGCTCTACCGCGTGGTGGAGGTCGCTGTCTACCCCAGCCTGTACGAGCCGTTTGGCATCGTCGCGCTGGAGGCGATGGCGGCGGGCGCGCCTGTGGTCGTTTCGGACGCGGGCGGTCTCAAAGAGGTCGTGCGCCACGAGCAAACGGGGATAGTGACCTGGGCAGGCAACCCAGAAAGCCTCGCGTGGGGCATCCTGCGTGTGCTTCAAGACCCACTTGCCGCGCGCCGCCGCGCCCAGAACGCCCTCAAAACCGTGCAACGCGAGTTCAACTGGACGCGAATCGCCCGCCAGACCCTGCAAGTGTACCAGCGCGTGTGGGACGAGTTTAGGCAGTCGGGGTGGTAAGTCTCTCCTATGAAATCGT
>CAYYCA010000110.1:0-1079 GCA_964470265.1 uncultured Fimbriimonadales bacterium
CGCGGCGCGCCGCGCTGAAACGGAAGCGTTGCGCCGCCAGATTCTGCAGCAGCTCGCGCAGGAGTGGGCGCAGACGCGTGGATACCAGCTCACCAACGACCCCCGCGCGCCCGATAAAACGCAGGAGTTTGTCAACTACCTGCTCGCCAGATAGCGCAACATCGCCCACAGCCAGTATTGCCCTGCAGGGTGATAGCGTAAAGTAATCGGCGTATCGCCGTGATGCCCTGCGAAGTGGAGCGTCGTGATGATCAGTCTACCCGCGCCGAGGTTCGCCTCTGCCAGATAGCAGTGCGTATAGCCCGTGCGGGCGTCGATGCGCTGCCAGACAGGTGTGAGAGGATAGTCGCCCAGCGAGCGCGCGCGGATTGCGAGGTCGGTGCTGAACGCGAACAGCCGCTCATCCAGATGCTCAGGGCGTGGAATGAGTTCCCACAGCGGATGGGGCAGGAACCGATGCGCCGCCTCGCGCCAGAACGGAACGCGCTCGCACATCAAAAGCGGCGTCGGCTCCGTGAGTATCCAGAGCGCCGCGCCGCCCTGCTCCACGAAGTTAATCACTGTCTGCTCAAAGTGGGTTGTGAGCAGCACCCGTCTTTGAGATCGAGATTCCTCGCCTTCGGCTCGGAATGACAAAGTCGTCTCATCCGACGCCCCATGTGAAAGTAAGGTCGTCCTCCCCAATGCTTCTGTCATTCCGAGCGAAGCGAGGAACTTCGCGTATTCTCCATGATTCAGGCGTGGAATCTGGGGGTTCAAGCCCCACAGTCGCTCAGCAGGGTCATACACAGCGACGGTGCTTAGCGATTCCCAGTCAGGCGCGGGGTAAATCCCCCAGCGCCAGCGATTGGCGGCGATGACTTCCCCCGACGGCGCAAGCAGTTCCACCTCAAATTCAACGGGTAGGGGAGTTTCGACGGCGGGGAGGGGGATTTCTAGCTGAGTCAGGAAGGTAACGCCAGCTTGGAGGTTGCCCTCACCCCCTGACCCCCTCTCCCACGGCGTGGGAGAGGGGAAATTTTGGCTCCCCTCTCCCACGCCGTGGGAGAGGGGCTGGGGGTGAGGGCGAATAATCCTCC
>CAYYCA010000110.1:1179-6831 GCA_964470265.1 uncultured Fimbriimonadales bacterium
CTCCCCTCTCCCACGCCGTGGGAGAGGGGCTGGGGGTGAGGGCGAATAATCCTCCATCTCAGCCCCGCCGCCTCGATTGGCGCGCCGAAATGGGACACGGCGATTCTCGGATACACCGTGCGCCCGCCGAAGTGATTGTAGGGATCGGGGTTCGCAGGGCGGTCGCCGCCACCAATCCAGTCGCGTCGCCGATGCCAGTCCAATAGCAGCACGGTGTCGGCATTGAAGGGAGTATAACTTTCGGGCGAAATCTTCAACTCGCTACGCTCGTCCAGTATGCCTGCTGTGGCGATGGGGGTATCCTTCAACCCTGTGACGACATAGCCTGAAGTCTGCGGTAGGCTGCGCATCGTCTCCAGCACCAGTTTATGATAGGCGACCTTCTCCTGCCGCGAGGTTTGCACCAGTGCTGGCAAAGCGTCCCAGACGCCCTCCTGCTGCATACGCTCTTCCACAAAGGGCGTTTCGTAGAACCAGCGCACGCCCTGCGGGTTCACTTCGGGGTCGCGCTCTAACCACCAGAGTTGCTCCGCGGGAACAGTCCGGCGCAGGGTGAGGAAGTCACGCTGGGTGTCATGGTCGGCGAACTCGCCCTGCAGCCATGGCGCAGACTCGCGCAGCGTATCCAGAAAGGCGCGGAAAGTGGTTCGGGCGAAATGCGCATCGCTGTAGAGGTGGTAGTCAGCGAAATCGGCGTGCTCCTGCAGCGCGCCGCCGTAGCACTCGCCCCCGCCACTGTTGTCGCGCACAAGGGGACTGCCTGTGAGCTGCTTCACCAGCGCGTACAGCTCGCCCAACGCCTCGCTGGGGAAGCGCGTCGAGAGTTCGCACCCCAGCGTCCAGAGCAAAATCGAAGGGTGATTGCGCGTCTGCCTGACAATCGCCTCGTATTCGCGCTTCACTTGCGCAATCTGCTCAGAGTTCATATCGGGCAGCCAGAGCGGCAACTCCAGCCAGACGGCAATCCCGAGCCGATCGCACAGTTGAAGATACTCTCTACTCGGAACCCAGAGGCACGCTTTAAGTAGGTTAAAGCCACAAAGTTGCACTGATTTAAGCTCCCGCTCCGCCAGTTCTAGTTCCGGATTGGGCGCGTGCGTGTGCAGATACCAGCCCCAGTGCAGCACGCCGCGCAGGTAGAACGGTTCGCCGTTGAGCAAGATAGTGGATCCATCTACAGAAACGGTGCGCAGCCCGAACTCGGTCTCCACACGATGGCTGAGCGCGCCGTTGTGATAAACCTCGGCGACAAGGCGGTACAGATGGGGATGTCGCGGATGCCAGAGGAGGATGCCCTCACCTCCCTGCCCCCCTCTCCCAAGAGGAGAGGGGGGATAAGCTCCCCTCTCCCTCTGGGAGAGGGGCTGGGGGTGAGGTCGAACTTGACTCCCCTCTCCTACGCCGTGCGAGAGGGGCTGGGGGTGAGGGCTAATCCGAAACTCATGCCTCCACTTCGCCCTCGCCTCAAACTGAGCTGCGTAAACCGCTTGCCCATCAGGCGCATGAACTGTCAATTGCATCTCCGCAGGCGACGCGCCGCCCAGCGCTCCCTCCACGGTCACGCTCCCGTCCGCCTCGCCGCGTACATGGAGGTCGTTCAGCCACACTGCGCCCGTTTCAAACAGGGAGACAGGCTGCCACAATCCGCCGAAAGTGCTGCTCACATACGGCAGGAACCCGCTCAGCACTTGGGGCACGGGATAGGTCGCGCCGCCGTTTTTTATAACTTGCAGGCGCAGCGCGTTCTCGCCAGCGCGCAGGGCGTCGGTGATGTCCCAGCTGAAACTGTCCCAGATTCCCTTATGGACGCCAATCGGCGTTTCGTTCACGAATCCCTGCGCCTCGTAGCTCGCGCCGCCGCAGTGTAGCCAGTAGCGTTTGCCCGATTCTGGTTCTATGCTGAGCGTGTGGAGGTACTCGCAGGGACCTTCAAACGCGCGAGGCAGTCCATAGTCTTCCCATGCGCTCGGAACCTGCACAGCGAGCCGCCTGCCGAGCGCGGGCGCAGAGAGCATCCACTCGGTCAGGCGTCGCGCGCGCGTATCTAAGAGCGGCATGGTCAGTCCAGAACGGGGATTTTCTCCACCTCGCGCGTGGCGTCGCGCGGGTTCAACACAGGTTCGTCCGCCACAATCTTGCCGTCGCGGAAGCGAATGATGCGTTTCGCGTGTTCCGCAATATCGGGTTCGTGGGTCACCAGCACAATCGTGCGCCCTTCGCGGTTCAGTCGCTGAAAAATCGCCATAATCTCCTCGCTGGAGCGCGAGTCGAGGTTGCCTGTCGGCTCGTCGGCGAGAATCAACACGGGGTCGGTCACGATTGCGCGGGCGATGGCGACGCGCTGCTGCTGCCCGCCCGATAGTTCGTTCGGCTTGTGATGGAGACGCTCGCCTAACCCCACCATTTCGAGGGCGCGCTTTGCGCGTTCCGAGCGGTCGCGCACGCCCGCATACAGCAGGGGCAGCTCCACATTCCGCAGCGCCGTGACACGGGGCAGCAGGTTGAAGGTCTGGAACACGAAGCCGATGTAGCGGTTGCGAATCTGCGCGAGTTGCGAGTCGCTCATCGCGCTCACCAGCTCGCCATTCAGGTAATACTCGCCGTCAGTCGGGCGATCGAGGCAGCCGATGAGGTTCATAAAGGTCGACTTGCCCGACCCCGAAGGACCCATAATCGCCACAAACTCGCCGGGCATCACGGTCAAGTCCACGCCGCGCAGCGCGTGGACAACGACCGCGCCCATCTTATAGTCTTTTTTCAGATTGCGCACCTCGATAACGGGTTTCATACGGCGGGAGTATACCATGAACCTGAGGGAAGGGGGAAAAGCGACGCCTTGCCCGCGCTGCAGGAAACCGTCCCTCCTGTCCGAATTGATTTCCGATGATTATTTTAGGCGTTGATCCCGGCACGGCGACGATGGGCTACGGTGTGCTGGAGAAAACGGGCAACCGTTATCGCGCGTTAGCCTACGGCGTGCTGCAGACGCCCCGCACGCTGCCTGCGCACGAACGCCTGCTCGCGCTCTATCGGGGGCTACGCGAGCTAGTCGAGCGGTATCAACCTGAGGTTGTGGCGACGGAACAGCTGCTGTTTAGCACGAATCGTCGCACGGCGATACAGGTGGCGCGGGCGGCGGGGATTGCGCTGCTGGTCGCGGCGGAAGCAGGCGTTGAGTGGCGCGAATATACGCCGCTGCAGGTCAAACAAGCCGTGACGGGCTACGGCGGCGCGGACAAGAAGCAGGTGCAGACGATGACGCAACGCCTGCTGGGGCTAGAAAGCCCGCCGAAACCCGACGACGCCGCCGACGCGCTCGCAATCGCCATTTGCCACGCCCACCACGCAGGTATACTGAACGCGACAAAGTGATGAACCTCCCGTTCGTGCTGGTCTGCCTGACGATTATTGCGCTGCTGATTTACTCGGCGGTTCGGCTGAATCGGCGCATTAATGAGCGGCTCGCGGAGCTGGACGCCGAGCGCGAGCGGAACCCGTTAGACCCGTTCTCGGCGCTTATGGAACTTTATCGCTTGCAAGAGGAACACAAGCGTGGCAGGCATGAATAAACGACGCGGCTGGATTTGGGCGGGGTTCATGCTGGGGTTTGTCGCGCGGACGCTGGGCGCGGGCGCACTGTTCTGGGCGATGTTCCCGCTCTGGCTCGCTCTGTTCTGGAGTGTGCAAGGCTACCCCCCAACGCTGAGCGACTTGCCGCGCTGGTACGCGCTGGGAGCGTTCAACGCCGCGCCGATAGTGGGCATGGTTCTTGCAAGCCCACTGGTGTTGGGGGTGTTGGCGGGGGTACGATTCAGGTTCAGCAGCACCGCGCCTTCCCACGATTCTTCAAACCTCACCCCCCTTGCCCCCCTCTCCGTCTACGGAGAGGGGGGAACTGCCTCCTCGCACACGCACGGCTCCTCCTCTCCGTTTACGGAGAGGAGGCTGGGGGGTGAGATGGAAACAGCGTGGGAAATCGTAGGTGCGTCCCCCCAAGTTGAAGCAACGCACCGTACCCTTGTCAGGGGGCTGGGGGTGAGGGTAATCATCTTCAGCACCCTCCTCTACGCCTTGCTCGCCCCCCCTCTCGCCTATATCTTGTTGCTTATCTACGCCGAGATGTGGCAATACCGCGCTTGGGATGCGATGACGCCCACCTTGCTCAGGGCGTATTTATTGCTCGCGCCGGCATGTGGGGGCGTGGGGGCGTTGATTGGTTG
The DNA here is from genome assembly GCA_964470265.1 of uncultured Fimbriimonadales bacterium. Taxonomy (GTDB): domain Bacteria; phylum Armatimonadota; class Fimbriimonadia; order Fimbriimonadales; family GBS-DC; genus GBS-DC. The sequence continues at coordinate 5,400 of CAYYCA010000110.1, forward strand.
GACGCTGAAAAAATGATGGAGCGGGAGACGGGATTCGAACCCGCGACCCTCGGCATGGGAGGCCGATGCTCTACCCCTGAGCTACTCCCGCAACGCCGCAATTATACCCGATAACCCCCTTTTTCAAGCAAGGGGCTTTTCGCAACACACTGCACAACCTCGCTCAGCACCTTACACGCCAGCGTTTGCGCGTCGGCGTGGCAGATGTCTTCGGGCACGCGCTGTCCTGTAGTGAAGTATGCCAGCGGCTGCTCGGAGCGCAGGGCGAGGTTGATGCAGTTGCCCAGACGCGCCGCCTCGTCCAACTTGGTGAGGATTATCGCGTCGGGTTCGAAAATAGCGAAGCGTTGCGCCGCGTCCAGCAGCGTTGCGGTGTCGGCGGTCGCGCTCAGCGTAAGATAGACGGCGCCTTTCACAGGCTGCAACGCCTGACGCATCGACTGCAGGTTCGACTCATCGCGCTGCCCACGCCCAATCGTGTCTATCAGCACTAAATCGTAATCTGCGAACAGCTCCAGTCCTTCCTGCACCTCGTCGGCGTTTGTGGCGATGTGCAGGGGCAGTTTCATCAGCTCGGCGTAGGTGCGTAGCTGCTGAATCGCGCCGATTCGGTAGGTGTCCAGCGACAGGAGCGCGACCTTGCGGTTGTAGTCGAGCGTGTGGATGGCGGCGAGTTTCGCAATCGTGGTGGTCTTACCGACGCCTGTAGGACCGACCAGTACGGCGACCTGACGATGACGGCTCTCGCGGGGCAGCGCGCCGCCGATGGGGATCCGCGCCATCAGAGTTCGCTTGAGGCTGTCCACCGCCGCGTTCTGGGGGATGCGCGGCACGCGACGCAGCAGCTCCAGCGCCAGCTCCTGCTCCACGCCCGCCTGCAGCAGCGGTCGCAGCAGCGGGTGTTCATCGACCGTCGCCGCGATGAGGGGCGTCTCCATGTTTGGAAGTTCCGATGGATTGGTTGCGCCGTTCGTGATGTAGGCGTGAATTGTCTGCACGAGGGCGCGCATTTCCTGCATTTCGCGCTCCAGTTTGCGCAGGCGCGCCTGGGTCGGGTCGTACTCGTCAACGCCTTTCGGCTCGACTTTGGGCGCGGAGCGCGGCTCGGCTTTCGCCTCAGGCTCCGCGCTCTTGACGCCGACCACAATCTCCACCATCGGTTTCTTGCCGAACAGTCTGCCTTTCTGCACCGTGCGCTCGCTGAGGATAACCGCGTCCGCGCCGTGTTCTTCGCGTATCTTCAGCAGCGCTTCGAGCTTCGTTGGCGCAAGGTAGGTCTTCGTCTGCATCCTGTATCCCCCTGGAATTATCGGTAGGGGATACCGTTTTTTTGAGGGGAGATTTTCCGAGCCTCACCCTACACCCTGCCCTGATAATAAGTGCTTGCCAAAAGGAATCGTACGCCAATCGACAACACGCTTGGTACGACGGC
>CAYYCA010000111.1:0-5249 GCA_964470265.1 uncultured Fimbriimonadales bacterium
GAGTATATTATACCAATCAAGTAGCGCCAATCGTCGGCGGGACGCCGACGCTACGCGAAGCCCGTTCGTAGCGTCGGCGTCCCGCCGACGATTGGCGCTACTTGAAACCTCAGTTGGTATTATAGCCCAAAGCGCGTCGTTTGCCCGTTTTTAACCGATTTCCAGCGCTTCCAGCTTTCGCGCCTGCTCTTCCGCCTGCAGCGCATCGATGAACGGCTGGATGTCGCCGTCCAGAATGCCCTGCAGGTCGTGCAGGGTCAGCCCGATGCGGTGGTCGGTCACGCGCTGGTCGGGGAAGTTGTAGGTGCGGATTTTCTCGCTGCGTTCGCCTGTGCCGATTTGCGAGCGGCGTTGCTGGTCGCGCTCCGCACGGAGCCGTTCCTGCTCCAGTTCGTACAGGCGCGTGCGCAGAATCCGTAGCGCCCGCTCGCGGTTCTGCAGCTGCGAGCGTTCGTCCTGACAGGAGACCACCAGCCCCGTCGGCTTGTGAATGATGCGCACGGCGGTCTCGTTTTTCTGCATGTGCTGCCCACCGGGACCCGAGGAGCGGAAGGTTTCAATCACCAGGTCTTGCGGGTGGATTTGCACATCGACCTCTTCGGCTTCGGGCAGCACGGCGACGGTGGCGGTGGAGGTATGGATTCGTCCGCCGCTTTCGGTGACGGGCACGCGCTGCACGCGATGCACGCCCGATTCGTGTTTGAGCTGGCTGTACGCGCCGTCGCCCTGAATGCTGAACACGATATATTTGTAGCCCCCCAAATCGCTTGGTTCAGCGTCCATGATTTCATATTTCCAGCCTTTGCGCTCGGCGAAGCGCATATACATCCGCGCGAGATCGCCCGCGAAGAGCGCGGCTTCTTCGCCCCCCGCGGCGGGGCGAATCTCGATAATCACATTGCGCTCGTCGTTGGGGTCGCGCGGCAGCAGGCGCGCAGTGAGGGCGCGCCCGTACTCTTCGAGCTGCTTTTGGGCGTTTTCTCGCTCTTCCTGTGCAAGCGCGACAAGGTCAGGGTCGTCGCCCGCCTCGATAATCTGTTCCGCCTCGCGCAGTTGCGCTTCCGCCTGTTGATAGCGCGTGTAGAGTTCGCGCAGCTCCGTTAACTCGGCGTGCTGCTTGCCCAGTCGCTGCAGGGCGCGCGGGTCGCTCAGCACTTCGGGGTCGGCGAGCTGCGCCTCCACTTCAGGCAGTTTCGCAAGGGTCTCGCTCAGTTTCGCGCGGAGTTTCTCGGGTAGCATCAGAAGAATTGTACCATGCTACAGGCGCAGCGTCGGGGGCAGATGCTCTGGCAGCAGCACTGTCGCGTCAGGCGGCGAAAGCACCACCGCCGACTCGATGACATTCTCCAGTTCGCGCACATTGCCCTTCCAGCAGGCGTTCTGCAGGATCTGCATCGCTTCCGGGCTAATTTCGCGCAGGGCGCGTCCGTTCTCCTCAGCGAACTTTTTGAGGAAGTGGTTTGCCAGCAGGGGGATGTCCTCGCGTCGCTCACGCAGCGGCGGGAGGTGGATATGCACTACCTGCAGGCGATAGAACAGGTCGCTGCGGAAGGTTCCCGCATCGACGGCTGCCTGCAGGTCGCGGTTGGTCGCCGCCACGAGTCGCACATCGATGGGGATGGGCGTGTTGCTGCCGAGCCGTTCAATCTCGCGCTCCTGCAACACGCGCAGCAATTTCACCTGAATCAGGGGCGGGATGTCGCCGATTTCGTCTAAGAACAGCGTGCCGCCGTTCGCCGCCTCGAACTTGCCGATCCGGTCTGTCTCCGCGCCCGTATACGCGCCTTTCACCGCGCCGAACAGCTCGACTTCGAGCAGCGTTTCTGGAATCGCCGCGCAGGAGACCGCCACGAACGGCTTGCTGGCGCGACTGCTGCGCTCATGGAGCATGCGGGCAATTAGCTCCTTGCCTGTGCCGCTCTCGCCCGTAATCAACACGGTGGTACGGGCGTCGGCGACGCGCTCCACGGTTTCCAGAATCTGTTTGATGGCGGGGCTTTCGCCAATGAAAGCGACCTGTTTGCGTTTCGCAGGCTTGCGTTGCGCCGCTTGCGTCGTCGCCGGCTCGCGCAGGGCGTTGCGCACCACCTTGCGCAGCGTCTCCATGTCGAGGGGCTTGGTTAGGAAATCGAACGCGCCCGCCCGCATCGCCTCCACAGCGGTCGGGATCGTACCGAAAGCGGTCATCAGGATTACTTGCAAATTCGGGTGTTTCTGACGCGCGCGCTTGAGCAGCTCCAGTCCCGTCATGTCGGGCATCACCACATCGGTCAGCATTAGGTCGTAGGGCGTTTCGTCAAGCAGGCGCAACGCCTGATGCCCGCCCTCCGCCGTCTGCACCTGATAGCCCTCTTTGGCGAAGGCGCGTTCCAGCACCCGCCGAATGTTCAGCTCATCGTCCACAATCAGGATGGTGTGCGCCATACCGTCTCCGAAATTACACCGCGCAGCGTGCGCGTGTGAACGGTTTTTTGGGGTTCCTCGCTTCGCTCAGAACGACATAGATACTTACCCAAGTATGTTCTATCACTCTGAGCGACGCGAAGAATCGCGCGTTGCATGTTCAATTTTCGGCAGCCACAGCGTGAAGATGGAGCCTCCTTCGGGGGGACATTCAAGGGTCGTCCTACCGTTATGTCCCTCCACAATCTTTTTGACGATACTCAACCCCAGTCCGGTTCCCCGTGTGCGAGTGGTGTAGAAGGGGGTGAAGATTTTTTCGCGGATTTCAGGGGGCACGCCTTCGCCTGTGTCCTGCACAGAGATAGCGACCCAGTCGCCCGCGTCGACGGCGCGCAGGGTGAGCTGTCCTCCCTCAGGCATTGCATGGACGGCGTTCTGAATCAGGTTTCGAATTGCCTGTTCGATGCGCCCCGCGTCGATGTCAGCTTCGAGCGTGTCGGGGGTTTCCAGAGTTGCCTTCACACCCGCCGCCTTGAGATACGGCTCCTGCACCATCAGCACGCGCTGCAACAGGGGCTTAATGGGCGTCGGACGACGCTGCAGATGGAACGGCTTGGCGAACTCCAGAAACTCTTCGGCAATCTCGGTCAGTCGCTGCGCTTCCTGTTGAATCACCTCCACATAGAGGCTGATCGATTCGGGCAGCGGCTCTTCCTGGCGCATCAGCTCCACCGCGCCGCGCAGGGCGGTGAGCGGGTTGCGAATCTCGTGCGCAATCGTGGCGGTCATCTGCCCAACGGTCGCGAGCCGTTCCATCTCGCTCAGGCGCGCCTCCAGTCGCAGGTACTCCGTGATGTCCTCAAACAGCACAACCGCGCCCTGCGTCTGTCGTCCACGGGTCAGCAGCGGCGAGACGGAGCAGTTCAGAATGCGCGTTTCGCCATTCATCCGAGCGGGAATCTTGTAAAGATGGCGCGCGCCCGCGCCCTGCAACACCTGCTCGATGGCGTCCTGCAGCTCCTCACATGATGCGCCCTCAATAGGGCAGCGCGCGCCGCCGAGCACCTCGCGGAAGGGGCGTCCGACGCTTTCGCGCCCCGAAAAGCCCAGAATCTGTTGCGCTGCGCGGTTCCATGTCGTAATCTGCCCCGTCTCATCGACCGTGAACATCCCCGAACTCAGGCTGCGCAGGATGTTATTGCGAAACGCAGCGAGGCTCTGAATCTCGCGATAGCGGCGCTCCATCTCCTGATACAGCCGCGCGTTCTCGATGGCGATGCCCGCCTGATTCACAAACGCGCTCAACAGATCGACCTGTTCTGGGGTGAACGGCTCGTTCTGATTGTCCGCCAGCACGACGCCGATGCAGCTGCCATGCACCACAATTGGCAGGGCGCAGTAGTAGTTCGAGCCGAGCGCGCGCCCGAACCCGCGCATGGGCTGTACCTCATGCTGCGCGTCGGTCACGACCAGCGGGATTCGCATTTTCGCGACCATGCCAATCACGCCCTGCCCCTTGCGAAAACCGCGTTTGGGGAACATTTCGGGGCGATAGCCCTGAATCAGGCGCGGCAGGTAGACACGCGACGACTCGCCCGACAGGAAAATCGCGCAACGCGAGAAGCCGACCGTCTCGCTAATCAGACGCGCCACCGTCTGCAGCAGCGAGTCGATGTCCAGCACTGCCGTCACCAGCTGCGTGAGTTCGACCAGCGTGGCGAGCCGATGCAGGTTCTGGTTGAGCTGGCGATAGAGCCGCGCGTTCTCTAACGCAGACGCAATCTGGTTCGCGAAGACGGAGAACAGGCGCAGGTCTTCCTGCGTGAACGGCGGCGCAGGACGCAGGCGGCGGATGGAGAGAACGCCAATCACTTTGTTTTCATGGTTGCGCAGCGGTACGCAAATCGAGCCGCTGATTTCGGGGCGTCGGGGCAGATGGCGCAGGCTCGGCTCGTCCTGCAGGTCGGTCAGCAGCAGCGGCTCGCCCGTGAGCGCGACCCGACCCGCCACCCCCTCGCCCAGCGGCACGCAGGTCTCCTCGATGAGCTTTTCGGGCAATCCGTAGCTGGCGGCGATGGAGAGCGTCTGCGTGGAGTCGTCCAGCAACATGAGCGTACACGCCTGCGCGTCCATCGCCTGCGCCGCCCGGCGAGTCGCGAGTTGCAGAAACTGTTCCAGACCACCTGTCTCGCTGGCGATGGCGGTCTCGTAGAGCGTACCGAGCGCGGTCAGCCGCTGCTTGGAGAGCCGTTTGAGCGAATCGATCTCGCGATGGAACTGTTCGTGTCGCCCCAGCAGGGTCGCCAGCTGCGCGGCGAGTTTCCATTCGGAACGCTCACGCTGCTCCGGCGGGACGCGCAGCACATAAAAAAGTTCGGACACGGGCAACGGCGCAATCAGCCACGCCCACCCTTCGGCATGCACCCAGCGTGGGTCGCCTTGCTCGAAACGCAGTTCGGATGGGAGACGCGGATGCGCCTCGTGCGGCGCGTGCGCCACGATGTAGGGCGGTCTCCGCGCGGTTTTCAATACCAGCGCGTTCCACGCTCCGTCCAGCTCCGCGACCTTGCGTATCAGGTTCGTTAGGGCTTCCGTGCCCACCCCCGACGCCGCGCCCTCCAGCGCAGCCACTGCCCAATTCATATGGAATTTTTATTCCACCTTGCCTGCAGGATTCCTGCCGAGCCAAAAGGGTTTCTGGTGTGTGGTCGGTGGGGACGCCGACGCTACGGACGAACTTGCGTAGCGTCGGCGTCCCCACCGATGACACACCAGAAACCCCAATCAAGATTACAGCAGGTATCCTATAGTGCAAGTTGGGGGACTGTGGACGATGGAGGAGATTC
>CAYYCA010000111.1:5349-6819 GCA_964470265.1 uncultured Fimbriimonadales bacterium
TACAGCAGGTATCCTATAGTGCAAGTTGGGGGACTGTGGACGATGGAGGAGATTCACAATTTACTGCGCATCGTGGCGCGGGCGTTGCGTAAGCGCTGGCGTCAGCCCACCAGCAAAAGGCAGACGATTACGCTCACACTCGCGTTTCTGGGCGGCGTGCTGCTGTGGTTACTTTCGAGACGCTGGCTCCCACCTGCCGTGCGCCACGCACTCTGGCTGTCGGGACTCGCGCTGCTGAGCGTCGGGGCGGCATGGTTCGGCATTCGGCAGGGGAAGCGCCTCTGGGAAGTCTATCGGTGGGCGAAACAGCTGCGCCACCATGAGGAAAGCGATCTGATCCTGAGCTACGACGCGGAGCTGGAACCGTTGCGCGAAGAATTTCTACACAAGGCGCGGCGCGCCCTGCGCGCGGCGGAGCAATTCTTGCAAACGCCCTTAGAGGAAAGGCGACGACGGGTAGTTATCCTGCGGGAAGCATCGATGGCGCACCTCAACCGCGTCTTGGGCAATCGCTCCTCGTATGGCGGCTGGGCGAACACCATCGCCGATAGCGTTTACATCGTTTACTACGGCGATGGAGAGTGGGCGTACCGCACCTTCCTGCATGAGTGGGCGCATCTGATTACCGCGCGCTGGAATGAAGACGCGCCCGCGCTGGTCAAAGAGGGCGCGTCGGTCGCGACGCAGTATCACGATGAGCCGCTGAGGGCGCACGCCAACGCGCTCTATTACCTCAACTACTTTCACAAATGCTCGCTGCTCTACTTTGTCGACAGCGAGCGGTTTTACGACCCCAACTGGAAACATGCTACTTACGCATGGGCGGGCAGTTTCACGCTGTATTTACTGGAGCAGTTCGGTCTGCCGCGCTTTCGGCGGTTCTATCACCGGCTCGCGGAGCAGTCGCTGGACGAGGCGTTTCAGGCGGAGTTCGAAATGAGCCTGGGGCAGGCGGAGCTGCTCTGGCGGGACTACCTGCATACTGAGTTGCCCGAAGCGACCCGCCGCGACGCGCTGCGCCGCGCCCTGAACGACACCCTCTACTGGGCGACGCGCAACGAATCGACTCTGACTGTGCAATTGCTGTCGGAGCGCATGCTGGATGAACAGCCCGACTGCTGGATAGGCTACTACGGGATGGGCGTGTGCGCGTTCTGGCGGGGCGACCTGGAGGCGGCGCAGGAGTGGTTCGAGCAGGCGAACCGCGCGCCGGAACAGGAGGCAACCGCAATCCGCGGACGCGCATGGTTCGAATGTGGCATCGTGAACGACCTGAAGGGGCAACGCGAGCGGGCGACGGAATGCTACCAGCGCGCGCTGGAGTATCCCGACGATGACGACCCTGCGCACGCCTACCACGCCCGCGCCCGCCAGTATTTAGAGACGCCTTACACTTACGAGGAGCGGTTTCGGTTCTTGAGCGGTTAACAGCATGCCCAGTCTCATAGGTACCTACCGTATCAATCGTCC
>CAYYCA010000112.1:0-6781 GCA_964470265.1 uncultured Fimbriimonadales bacterium
ATTAGGTATACATATGTCTACTTCTCAGTCCTAAAGGATGGAGGCTGGGCGATGCAAGCCAAGGAGACCGAGTTCTGGATTGCCTCAGAGCGCGACGGCGAGTATCCGTTCACGCGCGAGGATTCGTTTGAACGCAAACTGCGTCGACACCGCAAGTTGCACACACAACTGGGCGAGCTGCTCGATGGGCAAACGCAGGCGATTGCCTATTTGGAGCGCGTGGAGATGGAGTGCCTGCTGGAGCGGGCGGAGTTGACCCCACGCCAGCGCTATGTGTGCGAGCAGTACCTGAACGGTTTGACCCTGCGCGAGATTGGCAGGCGGATGGGCGTCTCCAAGCAGGCGGCGGCGAAGACGCTGAAGTTCGCGCTCGTCAAGCTCAAGCGGGCATGGCGCAACAACCCCTTTCATGGGCTGGCGGAAGTCTACCGACGCGAGGTGAGTCGGTTCGGGAGCAGGCGATGAATCTGTACTGTATAATACAGGGCAACGATGAGCCGACTGATTGCGCTGCTTACGGATTACGGCTATACGGACACCTATGTCGCGCAGGTGAAGGCGGTGTTGCTGAGCCTGTGCCCCGCCTGCGAGATTTTAGACCTGACGCATGGCGTTGCGCCGCAGAATGTGCGCAGCGGGGCGTACCAGCTGGCGACCGCAACGCCTTACCTGCCCGATGGAACGATTGTGATTGCGGTTGTCGACCCCGGCGTGGGCACGACGCGCCGCGCAATCGCAGTGAAAGCCGTGCGTCATATGTACCTCGCGCCTGACAACGGCTTGCTGAGCCTCGCGCTACGCGACGACCCACCTGTCCAGGCGGTTTCACTGGACAACCCCCGCTACCACCTGCCCGATGTGAGTTCCACTTTTCACGGGCGCGATATCTTTGCCCCCTGCGCCGCGCATCTGGCGAACGGCGTCCCCATCGACCGACTCGGAACCCCTGTCGAAATCGCCTCGTTGGTTCAGTTGCCCGATATAACGCCTGAGTTCGCCGGGGATGTAATTCGCTGCAAGCCGTTGCATATTGACCATTTCGGGAATGTGGTGTTTAACCTGCGTCGCACGGACAGGAATGCCCGTGCTACACTAACTCTGCTGCTACAACCGAGCGGCGTTGTGCTTGGACAGGAATGTCCAAGCGACGCGTTGCGCACGGACAGGAATGTCCGTGCTACGCCGTTGCCTCTTGTGCGCACTTTCGGCGAGGTGGCATGGGGCGAGCCGCTCGCCTACTGGGGCAGCAGTGGGTATCTGGAGGTCGCCATTAACGGCGGCTCAGCGGCGGAACAGTTGGGGATTGGCTACGAATCTGTTTTGGAGGTACGAACTGTTTAGTGGATAATCAAGTGGAATAACTCAAGGGATCAATTCGCTGGATACCTTGTATCAAGTCAAAGTGCCTATCTGCGGAGATAATGTAGACCAAATTGTTATTAAGCATTACGGCGGCATGAAGTGCATCGCGCGCCTTCAAACCTTGTTCCGCATGCTGCTGGAAAAGAGTCATCGCGCGCTGGATGTCGGACAGTGTAATCGGATACACAAAGCTAACTAAAGTGAGCAAATCATTCGCAACAGTAATTGCTTCGGTAAAGCGTTGCTGTGCGCCATAGCGGTGTAGAATCTCTTGGATGATTTCGACATCGATAGCAGCTGTTAATTCGCCGCGAGCAACTGCTTGTAGTATGTTTTGTGAAGGAGTGCGGTACAAATGTTCACTGCCCGCTGCATACATAACCACATTAGCATCCAGAAACACAATCGTCGTGGAAGATAGCCTCATGCCTCTACACTCGCTTGAATAGTTTCCTCCTCCATCTGTTGCCAGTCAGCAACAGGCAAGTTCATCGAGAGCAGGCGCTGGAGCGCAGATTCTCGCTGTTCAGGATCGCTTGAGACAGGCTGAAATCGTACCTCTACCTCTACTGGCGCGCCGTCAGGCAAGCCTAACTCCGCGTCTAACACTATTGTCTTGCCCACAACTCGCCCCTTGCGAGTCAGCGTTTGCAACATGCCGAGAGTATACCACACAGTCTCTCGCGCGTCTAACAGATGAGGTGATTCGCATGCGATTCTGGCTGTGCGCACTGGGAATATTCGGCATCGCGTGGCTGGGGGCGCAGACTGACGACACAGGTTCGGCGCCCATCCGTCGAGTGGTGATTTACAAAGACGGGCACTGCCTGACGGAACGCGAAGTGCTGGTAGACGCCGACAGGAACCCCGTTCGGATTGAGAACAGCTTTAACGCGCTGATGGGAGGCGTGTGGGCGGCGACGCGCCACAAAACCGCGCGGATTGACAGCCTGTACGCCCGTTTCTTGGAAGAAAAGCGTCAGGTTCCGCCCGCCAACCTCGCCGAGCTGCTGTTGCTGAACGAGGGCAAGCGCGTGGCGGTGACCATCACACTGCCTGCAGCGCCCGCGCCCAATCAACCCGTGGAAGTCGAGCAGTACGAGGGCGTCCTGCGCGTGTTTAAACCGAGCCTCGCCTACGAAGACGCCTACCCAACCGCCGAGCCGCCGCCTGACTACACGCCGCAGCCCACCCCACGCCCCCCAACACGCTGGGACTGGTACTACTATCAAACCACCCCCCCGGACTATGTTCACGATCGGTTCAGTCGCACGGCGCAGCAGGCGACCTTTGCTGTGGAGACTGCCAGTGGTCTGGCGATGTTTACTCCTGCGCAGGTACAGCAGATCGAGTTTCGGGAGCCGTATGTGCGCGAGCGCGAGGCGACAGTGAAACGCCCGGTGCTGGAGCTGACGCTATCGGGCGCGGGGCGGGGCGATCGCGTGCCCGTGCGCCTCTACAGCATCGAGAAAGGCGTTCGCTGGATGCCCGAATATCAGCTGAGGTTGCCTACCGCCCGCGCCAGCGAGGCGACATTAACCTTGAGCGGCGTGATACTGAACGAGCTGCAAGACTTGAAAGAGGTGGAAGCGGCGGTTGCGGTCGGCTCGATTCAGTTCATGATGGACGAACAGCCCTCGCCGCTGGGATTGCGTGAGGCGTTCCGAAAACTCTCGCGCTGGTTCGGCGACGCTCCTTCGCCAGTGTATTACTATGCCGCTTCGCCCTCCGTTGCGGATTTAGTCGGCTTTGGCGGCGTCGGGGGGGTTGGCGGTCAGGCGGTCCCGAATGCGCCTGGCATGGGCATCGAGCAAGGCGGCGCGCCGACGGTTAACTCCGACTCGATTGCGTTTCTAAGCCTGCCGCGCCTCACGCTGCCCAAAGGCGGCGTCGCCCGCGTGGAAATTGCCCAGCAGCAACTGAGCGTCGACCACGCCTACCTCTGGATTCACGACCTGACCGATAGTGAGCGCGGCAACTACTTCTCATGGCCTGAGCGACAGGATCGCCAGCGATTCACTACCTTTGAAGACCTCGCCTATCGCCTGGCGCAGGAGCGACGCTTCCGCAACGAGGTCTACGAGGCGCTCATTCTGCGCAATACGGGCGATACGCCGTGGACCACTGCGCCGATTACCATCATGCGCGGCGAGTCGCCCGTGGGGCAGGACATCCTGCTCTTCACGCCGCCTGGCGAGGAGGCGTTTGTGTTCATCACGCCCGCGCCGCGCATCAGCCTCGCCTGCACGGTGGAGCAGGAGCGCGAACAGAACAGGGGATTCGGAACACAATGGACGACCCTGCATCGGGCGACAATCCGGGTGCAGAACCTGACGGAGCAGCCCGTACGGATTATGGCGCGCGTGCGCTTCGTGGGTCACTATAAAGACGCCACACGCGAGCCTAAACGCATCGTCGCCAAAACCGTCGAGGACACGCGCTTCTGGGACTGGTACTACCGCAACCGTCTGCAGATGAACCCATACACGGAGCTGGTGTGGGATGTGGAGGTTCCGGTAGGCGTGAGCGAATGGAATTTTCAGTACGAGCGTCGGGGCGCGCCGTAGCGGTTCCCTATCGGGCGCTACTGCGCCGCCTTGACGATGGCGTCCATCTCTTCGAGGGCGCGTCCTGTGCCAATCGCCACACAGGAGAGCGGGTCCTCCGCGATGTAGACGGGAATGCCCGTGGCGTGCTGCAGCAGTCTATCGAACCCGCGCAGCAGCGCGCCGCCCCCCGTCAGCACAATGCCGCGCTCGATAATATCAGACGCCAGCTCCGGCGGCGTCTCCTCCAGCACGGAGCGCACCTTCTCCACAATCTGGTTCACCGGCTCCGTGAGCGATTCGCGAATCTCTTCGGAGTGGATGGTCACTGTGCGGGGCAAGCCCTCCACCAGGTCGCGCCCGCGCACCTCCATCGTCAGCTCCTGCGGCAGCGGATAGGCGGAGCCGATGCGAATCTTGATTTCTTCCGCCGTGCGCTCGCCAATCATCAGGTTGTAGGCGTGGCGCACATGGCGCATGATGGCTTCGTCGAGTTTGTTGCCCGCAACGCGAATGCTGCGACTAATAACGATTCCGCCCAGCGAGATGACGGCGATGTCGGTTGTGCCGCCGCCGATGTCCACCACCATGTTGCCCCCGGGCTGGCTGATGGGCAGCCCTGCGCCAATCGCCGCTGCCATCGGCTCTTCGATTAGGTGAACTTCGCCCGCGCCGGCTTCTTTGGCGGCTTGAATCACGGCGCGGCGCTCTACATCGGTCGCGCTGGAGGGCACGCACACCAGCATGCGTGGCGCGAACAGCCGTCGCTTGCCGAGAATTTTGTTAATCACATAGCGGAGCATCTCCAGCGTGATGGTGTAGTCGGCGATGACGCCGTTCACGAGGGGCTTGACGGCGGTGATGTTGCCCGGCGTGCGTCCGAGCATCAGGCGCGCGTCCTCGCCGACCGCCAGCACCTTGCCCGACGGCTGCGAAATCGCGACCACCGACGGCTCGCGCAGCACGATGCCGCGCCCCCGCTGATACACCAGCAGGTTCGCCGTGCCTAAATCCACGCCCAGCTCAGTATGGAGTCGAAACATACTCACGGAGTCTGTTGTACCTCTTCGACACGCGGCGCTGCAAGGGCATACGGCTTGACGCGCTCGATTTGCGCACCCAGCGAGCCGAGCTTCTGCTCCAGCTGCTCGTAGCCGCGATCGATGTGTTCGATCTCATCGATGGTGGTTTCGCCCTGAGCGGCGAGAGCGGCGACGACAAGCGCCGCGCCCCCGCGCAAATCGGTCGCCCGCACGCGCGCGCCCTTGAGCTTCTCCACCCCGCGAATCAGAATCGTGCGCCCTTCCGCGACGATGTCCGCGCCCATCTTCTGCAGTTCAGGTACATGCTGCGTGCGATTCTCGTAGATGGTCTCCAGCACTTTGGATGCGCCGTCGGCGAGCGTGAGGAACGCGCACATCGGCTGCTGCAGGTCAGTGGGGAAGCCCGGATAGGGCATCGTGCGAATATCGAGCGGCTTGGGGCGGTCGGTCGCTCGAACCGTGATGCTGTCTTCAGTCTCCCTTACTTGCACGCCCGCTTCGCGCAGTTTCGCCAGCAGCGCGTGGAGATGTTCGGGCATCACTTTTTCAAGGGTCACCTCGCCGCGCGTAATCGCCGCCGCGAGCGCGAAAGTGCCCGCCTCCAGTCGGTCGGGAATCACGGAAAACTCCACCTGGCTGCGGAGCGTCGCGGGTCCCTGAACATATATCGTGCTTGTGCCTGCACCTTCCACGCGCGCGCCCGCGGCGTTGAGGAAGTTCGCGAGGTTCACCACTTCCGGCTCCATCGCGGCGTTCTCGATAATGGTCAGACCACTGGCGTACACGGCAGCGGTCATTATCTGTTGCGTCGCGCCTGCACTCGGCATATCGAGATAGATGCGCGCGCCCGTTAGCCCGAGCGTCTGCGCCGTGTAAGAATGGCTCCCGTTCTCGTGGATAGTTGCGCCGAGTGCGCGCAGCCCGTTGATGTGGAAGTTTACAGGGCGCGAGCCAATCTGGCAACCGCCCGGGTGGGGCATTTTCGCGTAGCCCAGCCGCGCCAACAGCGGCCCGAAGATATAGAACGAGGCGCGCATGCGGTTCACCAGCTGCGGGTTCGGCTCCGCGTGACGCAGAGTGCGCGTGTTCAGGTAAAGTGTGTTGCCCTGCCATGCAGTCTGTACGCCCAGCCCTTCCAGCAGGGCAATCATCGTGAACACATCCTCAATCTGAGGCGTGTTGTGGAGAATGACTTCTCCCTCAATCAGAAGCGCGCCTGCCATTAGAGCCAGTGCGGCGTTCTTGCTTCCGCTAATCGTTATCGCGCCTGTGAGGGGCGTTCCGCCTGCGATTTTATAGCTCTCCAAAAGCGTCTGTCCTCCTTGCCCGAAAAGTGCGTCCTGCGACCGCAAATGATTATACCCGCTACAGCCCAATCGCTATCTACGCCGCGATTCCTCGCCCTCGGCTCGGAACGACGAGTTCATTTTGCGAGAATCGCACAGTTATACCAACTGGGGGGTCAATCAAACAAACTGCAGACCTCACTCCCTGTCCTCCTCCTGATAAGGGTACAGCACTCTACCTCAAACTGGGAGTAGAAGCATCATTTTCCAAGAACCCCCTCCTTGAGGTTCCCCCTACGGCGTAGGGGGAACCGAGCCGCTTTTCGGTTCCCCTCGCGAAGCGGGGGGAACCTTACGGAGGGGGGTAAGGTGGTTGATGGAGCCAAATCGGTTGTTGGTACAGCCGAGTTGAACCTATGCGTTGTACCCTTATCAGGAGGGAGGAACGCCCCTCGCAACGCATGCGCTCAACTCCCCTCTCCCACGCGGTGGGAGAGGGGCTGGGGGTGAGGGCAAAATAAAGGGCGCACGCCGCGTTGTTGAA
>CAYYCA010000113.1:0-6739 GCA_964470265.1 uncultured Fimbriimonadales bacterium
CGTAGCGTCGGCGTCCCGCCGACGATTGGTGCCACTTGAACCCTCAGTTGGTATTACTCATTCACGCGCGCGCCCCAGAGCAGGCGGTCGCGCAGCTTTTCAAAGAATTCGCCCTCGTTGAACGAGAGGAGCTTCGTGCGGTAGGGCGCGGCGGTGATGTGAACCGTCTGCCCCATGTTCAGCGTCTGGTGGCGTCGACCGTCGGTGGTCATAATCGCCTGCGCGTTGGGTTCGTTCGTGGCTTCGCAGCGAATCTCGATGCTGATTCGGGCGGTGGGGGGCAGCACGAGCGGGCGCGCGCCCAGCGTATGGGGCGAAATGGGGGTCAGTATCAGCGCCTCGGTCTGCGGATGCACGACGGGCGCGCCCGCCGAGAGCGCATACGCCGTCGAGCCGGTCGGCGTGGCGACCAGCGAGCCGTCGGCAGGATAGGTCGTAAGCAACAGGTCGTTGATGCGAATCGTGAAGTTGAGCATTGGGGCGGTGGGCATGCGCAGCAGCGTGATTTCGTTCAGCGCGATGGAGACGCGCACCTCGCCTTCCACGCGCGCCTGCGCCATCAGTCGCTCCTGCACCTGATAGTCGCCCGCCTGCCAGCGCTGGAGCGCGTCGATCATCTCGTCTGGCTCCACCTGCGCGATGAAGCCGAATCGCCCCAGATGCACGCCGAGCAAAGGGACGCCTGCGGGCGCGGCGAGGGCGGCGCCTGTGAGCAGCGTGCCGTCGCCGCCGAGCGTAATCACCAGCGCGAGGTTCGGGTCGGGCGGCTGGCTCCAGCGGGCGGCGGTTGGCTGGTCGGCGAGCGCGACGCCATAGCCCCGAGCGCGCAGCCACTGCGCCGTCTCCTGCGCCCGACGCACCGCCTCCGGCTTGCCCGCATTATAGATAATCAGCACATTCGCCATGCTATCGCTTTGACAGCCGCTCCAGATTCTTGCGGGCATCCTCCAGTTTCGGGTCTAACTTCAACGCCTCCTGATAGCGCGTGCGCGCTTTGGCGATTTGACCTGCGCGCTCGTAGGCGGCGCCCAGATTGTTCATATAGACCGCCGAGGTCGGGTTCAGCGACACGGCGCGCTCGAGCGACTGAATCGCCTCTTGTAAGCGGTTCGTGCGCATCAGCGCGATGCCGAGGTTGTTCCACGCGGCGTGCGCCTGCGGGTTGTCTTTCAGCACGGCGCGATATTGCGCCTCCGCGCCGCGGAAGTCGCCTTTTTCGAGCATCAGGTCGCCAATCGCGAGGCGCGCCTCCAGATTTTTCGGGTCGGCGGCGACGACCTGCTGATAGAGTCGGAGCGCCTCGTCGCTCTCGCCCTTGCGCCGTTTCGCCGTGGCGAGGTTCAGGCGCGCCGTGTTCAGGCGCGGGTTAATCTCCAGCGCGCGTCCCAGCGTCGCAATCGCGTCGTCGAGCCGCCCCTGTCGGAGCTGGACGAAGCCGAGCTGGTTGAGTGCATCGGCGTCGTTCGGGCGGAGGTTCAGCGCGTTTTCGAACGAGTTCGCCGCCGCGGCGAGGTTGCCCCGTTGCAGGTGGGCGACGCCCAGATTGTAGTGCAGGTCGGGGTTATCGGGGTTCGCTGCAACGCCGCGCTGCAGCGCCTGAATCGCTTTTTCGGGCTGGCGCAGGCGCGTGTACGCCTCGCCAAGCTTGAGCCAGCCGCCCACCTCGTTGGGAATCTGGGGCATCGCCTGCTCCAGTTGTTTCGCCGCCTCCTGCCACTGCCCCTGCGCCGCCAACACCAGCGCGTAGTTGTAGCGGAAGGTGGCGTTGCGCGGAGCTAACTCCACCGCGCGCTTATAGTGCTGCGCCGCCCGCGCGTTCTGCTGCAGCATCTGATATGCATAGCCCAGATTGTTGTGCGCGTTGGCGTCGTTGGGGTTCAGGCGGATTGCTTCCTGATACCGCTCGACCGCCTTCTGGTACTGGCGCGTCTTCGTGTAGAGATTGCCCAGATTATAGTGCGCGTCGGCGTCGCTGGGCTTGATTTTGATTGCGCGCTCATAAGCGGCGATGGACTTCTCCAGCTGATTGGTGTGCAGGTAGGCGTTGCCGAGGTTGTTCCACGCCTCTGCGCTGTTGGGCGTCAGGCGCGTCGCTTTCTCCAGCATCGGCGCGGCTTCCGCATAACGCCCCGCTTTCAGATAGAGGTAGCCCAGCCAGTTCACGACGGTCGGGTTGTTCTCGTCGCGCTGATAGAGCTTCTCAAACGCCTCGATCGCCTCTTGCGTTTTGCCCTGATTTGCCAGGCTCACCGCCTCATTGACTGTTTGCGGATTGACCGCTAAGAGCAGCCCAAAAACCAGCATGCAGCTCGCCACAGTTCGCATCATACTTGCCTCCAGAACACTTAGACGCCCTGAAGTATACCTGTGTGCCCAGCGGTTGGGCGACGAACGCCTCAATAACTGTAATCGCCGCCCTGTGCCATGTAGGCGTTGTAGGCAAGCCCGACCGCCGCCCCGCCCACAATCACCAGAATCGCCAGCGGCAGCGCGAACCGAACCAGCGGCGACTGGCGCTTCAGCGCGGGCAACAACTGCAGCGCGGGCGTGAACGCCAGCAGATAAAGCAAGCCGAGCTGCCCCACTGTGAGATTGGCAAAGCCCAGCGCCGTCGTCCAGAGCGACATGTAGAGGAACAGGATGAGCGCGACCGCGCCCCTGCCCAGCGTAAATCCGCGCAGCAACGACAGCACAACGCCGACGCCAGCAACCGCGCCGAGCGTGCCCGTCAGCTGCGCCAGCGACGCGCTTTTCGCGCCATAAAACAGCAACCCCGCGCCTACGCCTCCCAGTGTCGCTATCAAAAACGGCGTCCCTACGCCCCGCTCGTCGCCCAGCGGCGCGCTGAGCGTCATCAACAGCCAAGTGCCCAGCGCAAAGCTCAGAATATACGCGACGCCCGCCGTGTTGCTCCAATAACCCGACTGCATCAGGTTGTAAAACGGCGGCGCGAACAGCCAGAGCATCCCCAGCAGCGCGCCCCACACCCACACCCAGCGATACGCCGCGCCAATCCCCGCCAGCCAGCCCAGCGGGAGCGCAAACAGCGCGTGCCAGAACGCCCACTGCGTGGCGTCAATCGGCGGGAAATCGGGACGACCCTGAATTCGCCAGTAGAGCAGGGCGAAGCCGACGCTCACGCCCAACGGCGCAAACCAGAGGTGGGCGCGGCGGAGCCGCCAGCCCAGCAGCCAGAGAATCCCAGCCGCCAACGCCGCCAGCCCCGCTGTCAGCGCGCTCGAAAGCACGACGCTCACTGACGAATGCCCTCCACCGCGAAGGTCACCCGCACCTCATCCGCCAAGCCGCCGTTCAGACCGTAGTTGACATTGAACTGGCTGCGACGGATGGTGAAGGTGGTCTCGAAGCCGATAATCTCCTGACCGCGCTGGTTGCGCCCCTTGCCCGTGAAGGTCACACGCGCCGTGATGGGGCGCGTGACGCCCCGCATCGTCAGGTTGCCCTGCACTTCGACAGTGGTGTCGTTAATCTTGCGCACGCGCGTACTCTTGAAGGTAATCTTGGGGAACTGACGCGCGTTGAAGAAGTCGGGGCTGCGCAAGTGGTCGTCGCGCTGGCCGTTGCCTGTGTCCACGCTGTTCGCGTCGATTTCCAGCTCAATCGAGCTGTTCGCGGGGTTCTTCTCGTCCACGACAATCGTGCCCGAAAAGGTATTGAAACGCCCGTAGGCAAACCCCGTGTTCAGGTGCTTCACGCGAAAGATGATGAACGAGTGAACGGGGTCGATTCGATAGGTCACGGGCTGCGCCTGCACGGATTGCAACGAGCCGACCAGCGTCGCCAGAATCGCCATCTGCGCCATTAGGCGCGTTCGGAACAGTTTAGGCATCATCAACCTCCTCCTTAGAGTGTAGTGAGTCGCACTCGGTCTGATCGAGTGTGGCGAGCCACTGAGCGAAGGCGCAGAGCGTCTCGCGTTGCGGGCGGAAGTAGTGGTGTTGCCCCTGCTTGCGCATAGCGACTAAGTCCGCGTTCATCAGGATATTCAGGTGGTGCGAGACGGTAGATTGCGCCACGGGGAACCGCTCCGCAAGTTCGCCGCAGGAGAGTTCCTCGTGCTGCAGCAGGGTGCGCAGAATGCTCAGGCGCGTAGGATCCGCCAGCGCCCGCGCAATCTGAATCGCCTTTCGCTCCGAAAGCTCGTTCATAGACCGTTGTGCATATATCTATACGCACACGGCGTCGGGAAGTTCCCTTGGGGCGTTTCCCATTATAGATTGTATGCACATCAGCGATTGCGTCCGGTGCGACGGCGCCCCCGCCGTCGTATCCGTCGAGGGTGAATGATGTGCCTCAAAAGTTAACTCTACCCAGCGCGCGTGCCTTTGTAAAACACGCGCGCGTTTTATTGCGCGGACATGCATTTACGCTCTTTAGCCTACCGCATCAACGCCCAGCACAGCCCCACCACAAGAAAGAGCGCGGCGACCAGCGTCGTGAGCGCAAGGTAATCCAGCACCAGCGCCCAGCGGGTCGAATCATAGCGCGTGTGAAATAGCACGCGGTACACATGACCTTGACCGAAAATCAGCACTGCGAACGCCCCGACCAGCGCGATGGCAAGCCACAACTCGCCGAACGCGGTTAGGACGCCCCAAAAGTTCAAGCCATGCTCATCCAGTCGGCTGTAGCTGAGACGCGCCAGCAGGTAAACAGGCGCGACGACACACAGAACCAAGCCGAGTATCCATCGGATGGGTTCTACGAATAGAATGCGCCACAGGGGCAACGGAGGCACGTCCGCCTCTGCGAGACGGTCAGGAGCCACAGAAGGCTCAGGCGACAGCTGGTCGGATAGGTACGGTTGCACCGCTTGCACCGCAGCGTCCAGTGAACGACTGAGGATATGCAGGATGCTCCACGCATACGCTCCTGCCCACACGAGCAAAGCTGCGCCTATGGGCAGTGCGAGCGCTTCGTGCAGCAGCGACGCGCCCAGTCCAAGCACCACCGCCCAGCCCAACAAGTGCCAGAGAACAGACGGGTTCGGCACAACAGCGGGGATGGCAACCGTTCCGTCGGGGCGTACCTGCACGCCCTGTTTTAAGGCGCGCTGCAGCGCAGTGCCCTTGTCGATGAGATCGCGCACTGCGCTGCCGAACAGGTACACACCGCTGCCGAATACCAGTCACTTGAACGCCAGACTGGTGAGCAGCGCGCTGTGGGGCGACAGGGTTTGCACCAAGCCCCATACGCCCCCTACAAACGCGATTAGCCCAATTAGCCCCAGCCCGATGGGCAGGGCAGTCCACCACGCTTTGAGCGTAAGGCTCTCGTAGCGAGCCTCGCGCAGGTCATTCAACGACTCGGAAGCCATCGTTTACGCCTCCTGTTTGGTCTCAGTGGTTGCCTGCGCGGCGTCGGTCTGCGCCTGTAGGCGGGCGACGCCCAGCCGCTGCGCGATGGACATCAGCTGCTGCGCCATCTCGCCGAGTTTGCCGTTGCCGTCGCCCAGCGCTTGCAAGCCCGAAAGCGCGCCGTCGACCGCCATGCCCAGCCCCAAGCCTTTGGCGTACTGCTCGGTCATTCGAGCCAGTGTTTCGGGGTCGCCGAAGATGTTCATGTTGCCGCGGCTCATGAACTCGCCGATCGAGCGCGCCAGCTCGACCTGCACATCGCGCTGCGCCTCGATGCGGAACTTTTCGAGTTCGAACTTCAGCGCCGCCTCGCTGTAGGTCTGGCGATATTCGAGGGCTTGACGCTCCACTTCCACGCGGGCGCGTTCGACCTCGACCTGCTCGCGGGCGATGTTCACATCGACCATCTTCACGGCGGTCTCGCCCTGAGCTTGCAGTTCGCGGGCTTTGGCTTCGGCTTGGGCGCGGGTCAGCGTCGCTTGGGCTTCCAGTTCGGCGGCTTGCTTTTGCGCTTCCGCCTTCTTCACCTCGGCGAACGCGGCGACCTGCACATCGGTCTCGCGCTTGATGCGCTCCTGTTCGATTTGCTGTTTGGCGGCGATGAGTTTGGCTTGCGCTTCGCGTTCGGCGGCGGCGAGCTGCTCGACGGTGATAATCTGCTGCTTGGCGCGTTCGCGTTCCGCCTGAGCTTCCAGCGCTTGCTTTTCAGCTTCGGCGCGTTGGCGTTCGGCTTCCGCGACGGCGATTTCCTTCTCGCGCTGCGCCAGCTCCACTGCCTTCTCGCGGTCGATGTCGGTTTTCTGCAGTTCCTGTTGCTTCAAGAGCAGTAGGCGGTCGCGCTCGATGGCAGCCACGCGCACGGCTTGCTCCTGCTGAATCTGCGCTTCCTGCACCTGACGCTCCTGCTCGATGCGGTAGGTGTCGGCTTCGCGCTTTTTCTCCGCCTGCACTTTGGCGACTTCGGCTTGCTGCGCGGCTTCGGCTTCGGCGCGTTGACGCTCCAACTCCAGAATCTCTTTCTGGGTCTGCACATTTTTGAGCGTAATTTCGCGCCGCGCCTCCTGCTCCAGGCGGTTGCGCTCCACCAGCGCCGCCTGCGTAATCTCGGTAATCTTGCGCTTGCCCTGCGCGTCGAAGATGTTGTTGTCCGACAGTAGCTCCTGCGAGGTCTGGTCAAGGCGCGAGATGGTCACCGACTCCAGCGTCAGCCCGTTCTGTTCGAGGTCGCTGCGCACGAGTTGTTGCACGCTGCTGGCGAAGGCGTCGCGCTGGGCGTGAATCTCCACGAGGTCTTTCGTCGCCGCCACGCTGCGCAGCGCAGAGACGAGCTTTTCGAACACCAGTTGGGACACGGACTGTGC
>CAYYCA010000114.1:0-6713 GCA_964470265.1 uncultured Fimbriimonadales bacterium
TGTCATTCCGAGCCGAAGGCAAGGAATCGTGACATAGGCGCAAAGCAGTTTTTCAACGACATTCCTGTGGAAACCGCTCACTTTTCACTCCCCGCCTCACGAAGCGCTCTCGCCGTCTCTTCCGGGAGGGTATCGTTGATGAACACGCCCGCGCCCGACTCGGAGCCTGCGAGGTACTTGAGTTTGTCGCGTGTGCGGTAAGGCGGATAAAACTCGATGTGGAACTGCCAGTAGGGATGCTCCGCGCCGTCGGTCGGGCGTGGGTGCTGCGCCATGATATAAGGCAGCGAGAAGCCCCAAAGCGCGTCGTAACGCCGAAGCGTATCCTTCAGAATCCGCGCCAACCCTGCGAGTTCCGCCTCAGTCAAGTCCAGCAGGTCGCGCCGCGGCGCTTCAGGAACCAGATAGACCTCATAAGGGTATCGCGCAAAGAATGGCACAAACGCGACCCAGCCGTCCATCTGTTGCACGACGCGCCTACCGTCCTCCAGCTCAAACTGGGTGATTTCCTGCAGCAGGTTGCCTCCCGTCGTTTCATAGCGACGGCGCATGGCGTCGAGTTCGCGCTCGATCTTGGGCGGGATGAAGGGATAGGCGTAGATTTGCCCGTGCGGGTGGCTCAGCGTCACGCCGATTTCGCGCCCCTTGTTCTCAAAGATGAACACATACTGCACCTCAGGGCGCGCCCCGAGTTCTTCATAGCGGTCGCGCCAGACATAAATCAGCTGCTCAATGCGCTCCAGCGACAAATCAGCGAGCGTCGCGTTGTGGTCAGGCGTGTAAAGCACGACCTCACACACGCCATGCGAGGGCATAACGGGCGAGAAGGGCGTGGGCGCAACGGCGGGCGCAGGCGGCTCGCGCAACAGGGACGGAAAACGGTTCTCGAACACCACAATCTCGTAGGTCGGCTCAGGAACCTCTGTCGGGTAGCCGCCAGGCTGGGTCGGGCACAGTGGGCAATACTCCGGCGGCGGATGAAAAGTGCGCTCCTGACGGTGCGTCGCCGTGATAACCCACTCCTGCAACAGCGGATGCCAGCGCAATTCGGACATGCCAGAATAAGATACCCACAAGAGACAGGTATACTTCTGCTGTGAAAAACAACCAGAGAGAGGTCGCGGTAGACGGCGAGTCGCTGCGTTCGTGGCTGGAGTCAATGCGCACTGCGAACGCCTGGATCGAGCGCGAAAAATCACAGTGGCTGTCTGCTATGACCCCTCAGGAGTCGCTCCAAATTTATCTCGATTTATGGCAAACTGCGCTCCCCTACTTCGATCTTCAACGCCCCTCAGAGTACCTGATTCGTATCCAGCGAGTATATCAGCGTATGTTGGAGGCTCGCGAGCGTGACAACTCTACAAGAACCTGCGATTGAGGTCTGCAGCTTTCTGGAAGAAAACAACATCGCCTATGTTCTCGTGGGCGGCTTTGCCGTTCAGCACTGGGGCGAGCCTCGAACCACGCGCGATATTAACATCGAGATCCTCGTTGATGAGGAATTCAAGGAATCGGTGTTCACCAGGATACTCCAGCGTTTTCAGCCACGCTACGCCAATGCACTCGAATTTGCGCTACAGCATCGCGTTTTGTTGATTTACGCTTCCAACGGGGTTCCTGTAGATATCGCGCTCGCAGCGCCTGGCTATTCGGAGTCGATAGCCCAGCGAAGCGTAAGGGGAGAGATTGCTCCATCGGCGCGTCCCGTCGCACTTATCAGCCCTGAAGATCTTATTGTGCATAAGTACCTCGCCCACCGCCCGATCGACCTGCAAGATATCCGCGCCATTCTGAGACGACAGCAGAACCGACTGGATATAGATTACATACGTACTTGTCTGGCATCCTTTGCGCCTTATGTGTGGGAGTATAATATACTTGGCGAGTTTGAACAAGCGCTGGCGGCAATCCAATCTGGAGAATGGGCAATTTAGCGTCGGAAGGTACAATACCCCCACTATGAAAACCAGCGTTGCGATACTGGCGCTTGTAAGTATCGCGGCGGTTGCGCTGTGGCAGATTTTCTGGCGCAGCAATCCGCGTATCCCACAGGAGGGTTCCCCAATGGAAGGCACTGTCAACGCCCCTGAGTTTCCCGAAGGTCTGCAGTGGCTCAACACGGAACGCCCGCTCAGCCTGCGCGAACTGCGCGGCAAGGTCGTGCTGCTCGACTTCTGGACTTACTGCTGTATCAACTGCATGCATATCCTGCCCGACCTGAAAAAACTGGAGCGCAAGTACGCCGACGAACTCGTGGTGATTGGCGTCCACTCGGCAAAGTTCTTCACGGAGCAGGAGACCGAGAACATCCGACAGGCAATCCTGCGCTACGATATCGAACACCCCGTTGTGAACGACAATCAGATGATGGTGTGGCAGCAGTATGCGGTTCGGGCATGGCCCACGCTGGTTCTGATTGACCCCAGCGGCAAGATTGTGGGCTATCATTCCGGCGAGGGGATTTACGACATTTTCGACCGCGCGATTGCCGAGACAATTCGGACGGCGGAGGCGCGCGGGACGCTCAAACGCGGTCCGCTGAACCTGAAACTGGAGCGCGACAAGGAAGCGCGCACGGCGCTGCGCTTCCCAGGCAAAGTGCTTGCCGACGAACGCACAAACCGCCTGTTCATCGCCGACTCGAACCACCACCGCATTCTGGTCGTCTCGCTGAAAGACAACACGATTGAAATGGTGATAGGCTCAGGCGCGTTGGGCTTGGAAGACGGCGCATTCGACAAGGCGCGGTTCAACAACCCGCAGGGCATGGCGTATGACCCCGACGCCGACGCGCTCTATATCGCCGACACGGACAACCACGCGATTCGCAAAGCCGACCTGCGCAAGCGCACGGTGGAGACCCTCGCGGGCACAGGCGAGCAGAGCCGCGCCTACCCGCCGCGCCCCGGCAAGGGACGCGAAACCGCGCTCAACTCGCCCTGGGATGTCGTGTTGATAGGCGACACGCTCTATATTGCGATGGCAGGCTCGCACCAGCTCTGGCGACTGAACCTGAAAACGCTGGAAGCACAGCCGCACGCGGGCACAGGACGCGAGGCGTGCGTCGACGGCAACTTGCCGTACAGCGCACTCGCCCAGCCGTCTGGAATCACCACCGACGGCAAAAAGCTCTACTTCGCCGACAGCGAGGTGAGCTGTATCCGCGCCGCGGATGTTGACCCTAACGGCGCGTTGGAGACGCTGGTTGGCGGCGACCTGTTTGAGTTCGGCGATGTGGACGGCGTCGGACGGCAGGCGCGCCTGCAGCACCCGCTTGGCGTGGTCTATGTGGACGGCGTCCTCTATGTAGCGGACACCTATAACAACAAAATCAAACGCCTCGACCTACGCACGCGCCGAATCGAGACCTTTCTCGGCACGGGGGCAGCCGGCGCGCGCGACGGCGACAACCCCACCTTCGATGAACCGGGCGGTATCAGCTATGCGCACGGCAAGCTCTACATCGCCGACACGAATAATCACCTAATCCGCGTCGCCGACTTGAAAACAAAGCGCGTGGAGACGCTGTCGTTGCGCGGGCTGGAGAACGCGCCGCCGCCTGCCCTGCATCGCCAACCGCCCAGCCAGACGCTGGAAACGGTCTCCGTAAATACTGCGACGCCCACCCTCACGCTGCAAATCCGCCTGCCGCAGGGACACAAGCTGAACCCCAACGCGAAGTCGCAGGCGCGTATCGAAGCGCAAGGCGCAACCGTGCAGGGTAAGACAGAGCTGATTGCGCCCCTCGACTCGCTCACGGTCAGCCTGCCCGTGCGACTGACCGCGGAACGCGCAATGCTGAACCTGCACTTGCTGATATATCACTGTCGCGAAGGGCAGGAGGGGCTATGCTACCTCTACGAACAGCGTTTGACTGTGCCTATCCAGCGCGGCGAAGGGTCAGGCGTCGTCGCGGTTGAAGCGGTCGTTCCATCACCCCTTGATATTTAGCCACGCTAAAGGGTATATTTATGGAAAATGGCGACTGCTACCGCTGTTGAGGAGCCAATGCGCAGGCAAACGCGCTCGAAACCGACCGTACTGATTGTGGGCAACCCGAATGTGGGCAAGAGCGTGCTGTTCCATAAACTCACAGGACGCTATGTGACGGTTTCGAACTATCCGGGTACAACGGTCGAGATTGCGCGTGGGCTGATGCGCTATCGCGGACGCGAATTTGTGATTATCGATTCGCCGGGCATGTACTCGCTCGCGCCGATTACCGACGAGGAGCGCGTGGCGCGGCGCATCCTGCTGCGCGACCGTCCTGACCTGGTGTTGCATGTGATCGACGCGAAGAATCTGGCGCGCACCCTGCCTTTGACGGCGCAACTGATGGAGACAGGCGCGCCCGTGGTCGTTGTGCTGAACATGATGGACGAGCTGGAGCGCGCCGGGCTGAGCATTCAGATCGACGCGCTGGCGCAGCAGCTCGGCGCGCCCGTGTTGCCGACGGTCTGCCTTTCGGGGCAGGGCGTCGACGCCGTGAAGGAGCTGATTTATGAGCGTCTCGCCGCCCCCCACGCCGACCTACCCGCCCGCGATTGAACACGCCGTCGCGCACATCAGCGACCTGCTGCGCGGCGACTACGCGCTCAGTCTTCGCACCATCGCGCTGCTCCTGTTGCAGGACGACCCCGAAATCTGGGACGAGGTCGAGGCGCAGGAGAGCGCAGGCACGCTGGAGCGCATCCGCACGCTGAAAACGGAGCTGGAGAAGGCAGGCGAGACGCCGCTCGCATGGCAGATTGAGCATCAACGCCAGCTCTGGAGCCAGCAAATCGCCGCTCAGGTCACGCAGGCGACCCGCCCCCCGCGTCCCCACACCCTCGCTGACTGGATTGGATGGCTCTGCATGAACCCGTGGACGGGGTTCCCCATCCTCGCGCTTGTGCTTTACTTCGGGCTTTATCAGTTCGTGGGCGTGTTCGGCGCGGGAACCGTCGTCGGGCTGATCGAGGAGAACCTGTTCGGCGAGTATATCAACCCCTTCGTGGAGAACCTCGTGCGCTCGATCGTGCCCTGGCCGGCGATTCAGGAGTTGCTGGTGGGCGAATACGGGGTGTGGACGCTGGGTGTGACCTACGCGATTGCGCTGATTCTGCCGATTGTGACCTTCTTCTTTCTGGTGTTTGCGCTGCTGGAGGACACGGGCTATCTGCCGCGTCTGGCGATGCTGATTGACCGCGCGTTCAAGGCGCTGGGGTTGAACGGGCGGGCGGTCATTCCGATTGTGCTGGGCTTCGGATGCGATACGATGGCGACGGTGGTCACGCGCGTGCTGGAGACGCGCCGCGAACGCATCATTACCACGCTGCTATTGACGCTGACCATCCCCTGCTCGGCGCAGCTGGGCGTGGTGCTGGCGCTTCTGTCGGCGTATCCGCTGGGGCTGGCAATCTGGGCAGGGGTGATTGCGCTGGTCTTTCTGGTTTCGGGCTGGCTGGCGGCGCAGGTGTTGCCGGGACGCGCAACGCCGTTCTATATGGAGATTCCCCCCATGCGCCTGCCGAGCCTATCGAATGTGCTGCTGAAAACCCTCGCGCGACTGCAGTGGTATTTTCTGGAAGTGTTGCCCCTGTTCCTGATTGCGAGCGTGCTCATCTGGGTGGGGCAGCTGACGGGGCTGTTTGACCTGGCGTTGCGCGCCCTGACGCCGCTGACGCAGCTGCTCAGCCTACCTGCACAGACGAGCGTGGCGTTCCTGTTCGGCTTCTTCCGACGCGACTACGGCGCGGCGGGGCTGTACGACCTGCACGAGAAGGGCTTGCTCACAGGCAACGATATGCTCATTACGGCGGTGGTGCTCACGCTGTTTGTGCCCTGTGTGGCGCAGTTTCTGATTACGATTAAAGAGCGGGGCTGGAAGACCGCGCTGGCGATGTTTGCGATTGCGATGACCGTTGCGTTTGGCGTGGGGTTCCTGCTGAGCCGAGCGTTGGGCGCGTTGGGGGTGCAGGTCGGATGAGGTGCAGTTTTTGCGGGCATGAGTTGACAGATGAGGGCATTGAAAAAGCCTGTCGGGGCTGCGCGGCATTTGGGGGCTGCCGACTGGTGAAGTGCCCGCGTTGTGGCTACGAGCAACCGCAGGAGCCAAGATGGATACGGAGCATTGTGGACTGGGCGCGGCGGAGGCGGCAGGGGAGAGCGCAGGACGCGCCCTCCCGTTGACGCAGCTGCCGACAGGCGCACAGGCGCGCATCGTCCGGGTCGTCCATGACCACGATGGGCACTGGCGCAAGTTGAGCGCGCTGGGCGTCGTACCCGGCGCGACGCTCTACCTGCAGCAACGATTCCCGACCTACGCCGTCCGGATTGGCATGTCCACCATCGCTGTGGACGCGCTGCTGGCGAACCTAATATATGTTGAGCCTCTCTAACCCGTGAGCATCCTGCTCAGATGGGTTTCCCCTGCGTGGCTTGAGCGTCCCTGCTCAAGCAGAACTTACACACGGGCGGGACGCCCATGCTACAGTTACCACACTTCATCAAGCGCATCGCGCAACAGGCTGTATGCTCCCACGATACAAGCGACCGCGAGCGCAAGGGCAATCGCTGAAAGCATCGATTCACCTCCCCTTCTGGGCTACTAATCGATTATGCCGTCTGCAGGGCGTCTGTTTTATGGTGAAGTTGCGGGATTAGCCCATTTTATAAGTCGTCGGCGGGACGCCGACGCTACGCGAAGCGCGTTCGTAGCGTCGGCGTCCCGC
>CAYYCA010000115.1:0-6682 GCA_964470265.1 uncultured Fimbriimonadales bacterium
GCGAGACGCCGACGCTACGGTACGACGGCGTCCCCACCGTCGCCGCTTGCGCGGGACGCGCAAGCTACTGTCAGGCACGGACAGGAATGTCCGTGCCACAGGCGCGCAGATAACTGCTCGGCGGGGTGGCGCGTTGCAAGTGACTCAAAATATACCGCGCCGCCGCCACGACGCCCTCCAGACTCACGCCCGTCTCGATGCCCATCCCGTGCAGCATATAGAGCAAATCCTCCGTCGCGAGGTTGCCCGACGCGCCCGGCGCGAACGGACAACCGCCCAATCCGCCCGCGCTAGAGTCGAAAATAAACACCCCCTGCTGCAACGCCGTGAGCACATTCGCCAGCGCAGTTCCGTAAGTGTTGTGGAAATGATAGGCGAAGCGTTCGGGGGGCAGAATCGGCAGCAACGCCTCCGTGAGCCGCGCGACCTGCGTCGGAACTGCCGCGCCAATCGTGTCGCCCAGACTCACCTCGTCCACGCCCATCGTTAGCAGTCGCTCCACTATCGGCGTCACTGCGTCGGGCAGAATCTCGCCCTCATAGGGGCAGACCAGCGCTGTTGAGATATATCCGCGCACCCAGCAGTTCGCCGCCTTCGCCTCGCGCACAACCGCCTCGTATTCCTGTAGGGACTGCTCGATGCTCCGGTTTAGGTTCCGCTGGCAGAAGCTCTCCGACGCCGCCGTAAAAATCGCGATTTCTGTTGCGCCGGCGTTCAGGGCGCGCTCCAGCCCCTTCAGATTCGGCGTCAACACGGGATAGCGCACGCCCGCGCGCCGCCGAATCTGCGCCATTACCTGCTCCGCGTCGGCGAGCTGAGGAACCCACTTCGGGCTGACGAACGCCGTCGCCTCCACCACAGGCAAGCCCGCGTCGGCAAGCATCTCGATAAAGCGCGTTTTCACTTCCGTTGGCACAGGCGTCGGCTCGTTCTGCAAGCCGTCCCGCGCGCCGACTTCCACGACTCGTACATAAGCAGGCAAACTATGCAGCATGATGCACCTCATTCGAATAGCTAACTTTAGCTGCTGCTCTCCGATGTTGAGCGGGCGAGACTCCTCGCTCCGCTCGGAATGACAAAGCCGCTTTTGCGGAAATAAGCATGTCATTCCGAGCGAAGCGAGGAATCCCGCACGAGCAGCAACTCAGGTATGTATACCTGATAGGGGTTGGCTACCGTATCCACACAGGCGCGCTCAGCGCGCCAGGCGCCTTCGGACGCTGGGAGGGTGGGGGCAGCGCAGGGTTGATATCGCCGCCATTAGATTCATGATTAGTAATCCGCCCACCGTCGTCGACGCGATTCACACCCACCGAGTAGAGCTGGAAGCCTTTTTTCGGGTCGTGGCGGTAGATGAATGGCTTTCCTGTGAAGGGGTCGATCGCCAAGTCGCCCAGGTTCAAATCGCTGAGCGTGTTGGGATAGCGTCCCGTTCGCTGCTTATACAGCTTGATCGCCGCCGCGCAGCCCAACAGGCGCATCGTCGCCATCTCAAGAGCCTCTGCCTTGGACAGACTCTCCAGAGAAATATTCATTCCCTGATTAAGCGGCATTTTAGGGCGAATAGCAGGATCTTTGCGCACCCAAGGGGGCTTTTGCAACTCCACACGCTTTGCCTCCCATAGCTGCTCATACTCCCTAAGCGTTGCGTTGAGCATCAGCGTGGTTCCCAAGCCTGTATAAAGGAACCACTCTTCAAGGGTATGGGGATCGCCAACGAGGTCGCTCATCTTGACTTTGCCCCTGCGTAAGTCGCGGTAGAAGCTCAATCCAAAATAATACTCCGCCGTCATGACCTCATCAAGCGTTACCCGCTCCCGTTCATAACGGCGCGCCATGTCCACAACCCTCTGGAGCGCCGTCGGGTCATTGAGGTTCTCGAAATGCTCCCGCAGAGGTGAAAGGACGATGGCAATCATCGCACTGCCCAGAAGATGGTGAATCACGATGCCTTCGTTGCGGATTTGCTCGGCGAATCGCAACTGTGCTGTGATTCGCTCCACCGCCTCGCGCGGCTGGTTGCGCTCCAGCGCCTCGCGAATCAGCAACGCCTCCGCGCGAGCGAGCTGACGAAAATCCGCCATCTCTGGAAAGAGCCAGTTAAAGTCGTACTCATACACCGCAACGCTGGGCTGGTCGAGATACTGACGATACTCTTTGAGATACGGTTGCATTTTCTGGATGTAATATGCTTTGTCTGCCTGTGATACCTTGTCACGCGAGTGTTGATCGTAAAGTACCCGCTCGATTTTACGGAACCGTTGATCGCGCCCCAGGTCATTTTGCATTTTCGCAGCGAGCGCTTTGTACGCGTCGTAGGCATTGTTAGGCGGGTACTGGCGCGGTGGGATGACGATGGGGGAGGGACGCATCCACATCCACAACGCGCCGCTGCACAGCAGCGCAATCGCCACAAAGCCCGCAAGCCACCAAGACACTTTCTGATGTTTCATTGTGCAGGGGATTCTACCCCGACGCGGCGCATGCTATACTATACAGGGAATGCTGGGGTGAGATTCCTTGCCTTCGGCTCGGAATGACAAGTTAGTAAGCCCTGTCATTCCGAGCCGAAGGCGAGGAATCTCGCCCGGATTCACGCCCTATCTAAAAAACAAGGAGGCTATCACCGTTGGCGATCGAAATCATCCCACTCGGCGGTACTGGCGAAATCGGCAAAAATCTGAACTTAGTGCGTTGGAATCATCAGGCAATTCTCATCGACTGTGGCATTTCATTTCCGGGCGAAGACCTGCCTGGCGTAGACCTCGTCATGCCCGACCCGGAGTACCTGCTCAGCATTCGCGACGAGATTCAGGGGATTCTACTCACCCACGGGCACGAAGACCATGTGGGCGCGCTGCCGTACATCTTACCGCGGCTGGATAGCCCCCCGATTTATGGCACGCCCCTAACCCTCGCGCTGATTGAGCAGAAGCTGCGCGAGCGGCGCATTAACGCCGATTTGCGCCCCGTCAAGCCCGCGACGCCGTTTCAGGTGGGCAACCTCACGGCAGAGCCGATCCGTGTGACGCACAGCATCCCCGACTGTGTGGGCTACGCGCTGCGCACCCCTGAAGGGATTGTGGTATTCACGGGCGATTTCAAGTTCGACCATACGCCGGTGGACAGTGTGCGCACGGACTTCAATCACCTCGCGCGGCTGGGCGACGAGGGCGTGCTGCTGCTCCTCAGCGACTGCACCAACGCCGAGCGGCCTGGCTGGACGCCCTCCGAAAGCACGGTCAGCGACGCCTACTACACGCTGTTCGCCAACGCGCGGGGACGGATTCTGATTACCACTTTCGCCTCCAATATCCACCGTCTGCAGCAGGCAATCGACATGGCGCAGCTCTATGGGCGCAAGGTCGTCGTGCTGGGCAGGCGGATGGAGCAGAATGTGGAGATTGCCTGGCAGAAGGGCTATCTGCGGATTGAGCCGGGCACACTCATTAGCGCGAAGCAGATCGACGAGTACCCTCACGAGCAGATTCTGGTGCTGACCACGGGCAGTCAGGGCGAGCCGCTTTCCGCCCTAAGCCAGATTGCCGCCGACGAGTACCCGCGCCTGAAAATCACGCCGGGCGACACGGTGATTCTCTCCGCTACGCCGATCCCAGGCAACGAGAGCCTCGTGTGGCGCACGGTGAACCGCCTCGTACGGCTCGGCGCAAAGGTGTACCACGACGGGATTGCGCCCGTGCATGTGTCGGGGCACGCCAGTCAGGAGGAGCTGAAACTGATGATTAGCCTGTTGAAGCCGCGCTACCTGGCGCCCGTGCATGGCGAGCCGCGCCATCAAGCCGCCTACTTTGAACTCGCGCGACAGATGGGCTATCGCGACGAGCAGCTGTTCCTGCTGGAGAACGGCAGCGTGCTGCGCATCGAGAACGGCGTCGCCTCGCTGGCGGAGAAAGTACCCGCAGGTCGATTGCTGATTGAAGAGGGCGTGGAGGGCGGCGTGCCCGAATCGCTTATCCGCGACCGACGCCACATCGCGCAGGAAGGGATCCTGGTCGCCCTGATTACCGTGCGGGCGCAGACGGGCGATTTGGTGGACGACCCGCAGTTCATCCTGCGCGGCTTCGAGTGGCAAAACGAGATTCAGCCCGAACTCGCCCGCGCCGCCGTGCAGGAAACGCTCGGCAAGATGGCGCCCGCCGAAATCAGCGACTGGGACAACATCCGCGAGGAGTTGACGATGGTGCTGCGCCGATTCTGCCGCAAGCACCTCAGCCGCCGCCCGATGGTAGTGGTCGTGGTCACGGAAGTGTAAATGGACATCGGAACCTACGCAGAGGTCAGCCTGATATTGCTCGCCGCCGCCGCGCTGGGCGCAATCGGGCTGTTGCTGCGCCAACCGCTGATTATCGTCTACATCCTGCTCGGCGTCGCGCTGGGACCGTCAGGCGTCGAACTGGTCAAATCGCAGGACATCATCGACCTGCTGGCGCAGGTGGGGATTGCAATCCTGCTTTTTCTGGTGGGACTGGAGTTGAACCCTGACTATGTTCGGCGTATCGGCGCGGTGGCGGTCGCCACGGGCTTGGGACAGCTCACCTTCACGATTATTCTCGGCTTCCTGATAACGCTGCTGCTGGGTAAGGACTGGCTCACAGCGCTCTATCTGGCGATTGCGCTCACCTTCTCCAGCACGATTATCATCGTGAAGTTGCTCTCGGACAAGCGCGAGTTGGACACGCTGCACGGGCGGATTGCGATTGGCTTTCTGATTGTGCAGGATATTGCGGTGATTGTGGCGCTGGTGGCGATGAGCGTGCTGGGCGGCGGGCGCGTAGGAGAGCATGGGCTGCTTCAGGTGCTGGGCGTTATTGCGCTCAAGCTGGCGTTGCTGGGCGCGGGGCTGTTTTTTGTGATGCGCTATGTGATGGGACGACTGCTGCGCTTTCTGGCGCGCTCGCTGGAACTCCTGCTGATTTTCGCGGTGGCGTGGGCGGTCGGGCTGGCGGCGCTGGGCGCGGAGCTCGGCTTCTCCAAAGAACTCGGCGCGTTCCTCGCGGGCTTCGCGCTCTCGCCCACCCACTTCCGCGACGCCATCAGCACGCGCCTGACGCCCCTGCGCGACTTCCTGCTGCTGTTCTTTTTCATCGACTTAGGCGCGAAATTTGACCTTTCCGTCGTGCAGCAGGAACTCGGAACCGCGCTCATCCTGTCGCTGTTCGTGCTGATTGGCAACCCGCTGATTGTGATGGTCATCATGGGGCTGATGGGCTATCGCAAGAAGACAGGCTTCCTGGCGGGTCTGACCGTCGCCCAAATCAGCGAGTTCTCGATTATCTTCGTGGCGATGGGCATGGCGCTGGGGCACATCGGCATGGACGCGCTGGGCATCACCACGATGGTGGGGCTGATTACGATTGCGCTCTCGACTTACATGATTCTCTACTCGCAGCCGCTCTATCGTCGCCTGGAGCGGTTCCTGTCGCCCTTTGAGCGTAAGACGCCCTACGCCGAGCTGAAGTTCGAGCAACAAAATGCGCACGACCAGCCTGTGGAGGTGATTGTGTTCGGTCTGGGACGCACAGGACGCCTTGTGCTGGAGCATTATCACGAGCTGGGCATCCGCACGCTGGGCGTGGACTACGACCCTGAGGCGGTGTACGCGATGCAGGCGAAGGGCATCCCCGCGCTATTTGGCACTGCGGAGGATCAGGAGTTCATCCGCGAGCTGCCCCTCAAAGAGGCGAAACTGCTGGTGATTACGCTACCCCACCTCGACGATGTGCAGGATTTGATGCGGACGATTAACGAAACCGAGTTCGACGGGCGCGTGATTGCCGTTGCGCGTTCCGACGCTGACGCCGTCGCGCTGAAACAACTTGGCGTGGATGAGGTGATTAACCCCTTCGAGCTGGCGTTTCAGGAAATCCGTAAACTCACCTTAAACCCTTGACTTTTCTGCACGGCATAGGGTATACATATGTATACCTTCTGGAGGCGATACGATGGCGTTTAATGTTCGGCGATATCTGATTCGGGTACGCGGCGGGCAGCAGTACCTGCCTGTATCGGCGCGGTTGGTGTGGTTCCGTGAAGAGCATCCTGACTGGAGCATCGAGACGCAGCCGTTGCATCTCGATTTCGAGAACGGGATTGCGGTGTTTCAGGCGACGGTGAAGGACGCGAGCGGGCGCGTGATTGCGAACGCGACCAAGATGGAGACGCGCAGCGACTTTGCCGATTTTGTGGAGAAATCCGAGACGGGGGCGGTCGGGCGCGCGCTTGCCATGTGTGGCTACGGCACGCAGTTCGCGCCCGAGCTGAGCGAGGGCGATGTGGCGACGGGGCATATCGCCTACGCCGATTCGCCTGTACCCCTGCGCGGCGAGGACGGCGAGGAGGGCGCGGCGCGCGTCGCCGAGACGCCCCCTGAAGCGATGGTCTGCGCCGATTGCGGCAAGGCGTTGCGCAAACCGCAGTACGACCTGAGCATGGCGAAGTTCCATCGCCCGCTCTGCCCTGAATGCCAGCGTCGGGCGCAACGCGCGTAGTCTGGATGCGCCGTGCCATCGCGATTGCAAAGCGTTCCTACCACGCAAAGCCTTGTAGGGGCGCGCCTACGATGCGCCCCGATGATGCGGACGATTCGTTGTGGGAAGAACTTAAGTTCCTCAAAGGTGAGATCGCCCCTGAATAGCGATGTAGGATTGATCAAACCCCCTCC
>CAYYCA010000116.1:0-6649 GCA_964470265.1 uncultured Fimbriimonadales bacterium
CCCGCCGACGATTCCTCCACTTGAAATCTCGAAAGCCTACTCGCCCACTGCGCCGAAGTTGAACAGCACGATGAGCAAGTCGGAGTCGTCGATGATGTCGTCGCCGTTCAGGTCGTAGTCGGGCGCGTGGCTGCCGAAATTGAGCAGGATGTAGAGCAGATCGGCGTCGTCCACGATATTGTTGCCGTCCACATCGCCGTTGAGCAGGCGCACTTGAATCCGTGCAGGCTGGTCGACTTCAAGATGCACATTCGAGACGCGCCCAAACAATGAGTTGTGGATGCGAATCTTGATGTCGTGTTCCCCAACGGGCGTCTCATGGAGCTCAAAGGTACCGTCCGCGTTCAAGGGCGCGACCGTTTCATATTTCAGTTCGCCGTCTTGGTAGAACTGTACCACCGCGCTGCGTCCCTCGTAGTCGCCGTTCCAGCCGTCCACATCGCCGCCTGCCCAGAGGAATCCTGCCAGTGGTCCGAAGGCGGTCAGGCGTCCGTCGCCGTTGACCACGTACACCGTGCCATCCGCTCCAATCGCAGGCGAGGCGTACCAGTTGGCTGTGCCAATGCCTGCCGACCAGCGCACCAAGCCGTTGGAGGGGACGAGGGCGTTCACGGTACCGCCGTTATTGCCCACGGCGTAAATCACGCCGTCGGAACCAACGGCAGGCGTCGTGCCGCGATAGCCTCCTGAATGACGCCACATCAGTGTACCTGTGTGCGCATACGCCCGCAACTCACCGCCTGTGTGAACCATGTACACACGGTCATTGGTGAGCGCAACGCCTGACTCGATGGGACCGAACATCGTGGCAAGCCACTGCACCACGCCTGACAGGTTCACGCTGCGGAATGCGCCATCCCATGCTCCGAAAAACACACGGCTCCCCGACAGCCCGATGGAGCCTTGCACGGGGTAGAACACAGGCACACGCCAGCGGAAGGTTCCGTTCGGGTTAATCGCGTTCAGATGGCGCGCCGAGCCGACATAAATCGTACCGTCATCGCCGAAACATGGGGTGCTATTGGCTTCCGTATCCAGATAGAGCCGCCATGCCAGCGTGCCATCGGGGTTCACACAATTCAGATAACCGCCTGGAATCTCGCCGTTGGTCACATAGATGCGCCCATCGGGCCCGATGGCAGGCGAGGAGATGACGTTATTTCCGCCTAAATATAAACTCCAGAGAAGGGTTCCGTTGGTAGGGTTCAGTGCGACGAGAATCGCGTCGCTGGGGTTCACGAGGGCGTAGACCGTGCCGTCAGCGCCGATGGCGGGTGTGCTGGTCGCTGCTGAGTAGCCTGCGAACCAGCGCCAGCGTTGCTGTCCATTCGGGCGTACCGCGTGGATTCCGTTCGTCGCGCCGAAGTAAATCGTGCCATCGGCTGCAATCACAGGCGAAGAGAGTGAGCGGCTATTCGCGTTATAGTTCCATCGAACACTGCCGTTCGTGGGCGCGCCCTGAGTCGTGCGGCGCGTGTTCTGATAATCCTTGCCTAACGAGGGCCATGGCGCGTTCGGCTGCAACTGCGCCCAGCCGCTCGTAATCCCCAAGAGGAGGCTCAGCCCCGCTATTGCTATGTATCGCATCGGTCGGCTCCTTTCCCGCGTCTATTATACACCATTTTCGCGCCGACGCGCCTGTCAAAACTGCGAAAAATCGAGTGCGGGGTACACTTAGGGGCGATGGAGAAGGTGCTGCTTGCTGCGCCGCGCGGGTTCTGCGCGGGCGTGGCGTATGCGATTGAGGTCGTCGACCTCGCGCTGGAGGCGTTCGGCGCGCCGCTGTATGTGCGCCACGCGATTGTGCATAACGAGCATGTGGTGCGTTCATTCGAGCGGCGCGGCGTGATTTTCGTAGAGGATTTGGAGGAAGTGCCCGAAGGCTCGAATGTGGTGTTCAGCGCGCATGGGGTCTCGCCCGCTGTGCGTGAGCAGGCAAAGGCGCGTAATTTGAATGTCATCGACGCCACCTGCCCGCTGGTGAGCAAGGTGCATCGTGAGATCACGCGCTTCGCACGGCAGGGGTATCACATTCTGTATATCGGGCACCGAGGGCATGTGGAGGCTCAAGGTAGCACAGGACACGCGCCCAACCAGATTACGCTGATTGACAACATCGAAGAAGCCAAGACGGTGCAGCCCCCCGCAGGCGTCCCCCTCGCCGTCGCCACGCAAACTACGCTCAGCGTGGACGAGGTGAACCAGATTTTGACGGTGCTGCGCCAACGATTCCCACATCTGGAGCTGCCCAAGAAAGAGGACATCTGCTACGCCACCACGAACCGCCAGACCGCTGTGAAAGCTCTCGCTAAGCAGAGCGACTTGGTGCTGGTGGTGGGCAGCACGACCAGCAGCAACTCGAATCGCCTGCGCGAGGTGGCGGAGTCGCAGGGCGTGCCCGCCTACCTGCTGCTGGAGCCAGAGCAGGTGCGCCCTGAATGGACGCAGCAAGCCCGCGTAATTGGCGTCACCAGCGGCGCGTCCACGCCCGAAAGTTCCACGGAAGCGATTATCGGCAAACTGCTGGAGTACGCCCCCAACGCCACCGTAGAGACGCTGAAGGTGCTGGAGGAGGATGTGGAGTTCATTCCGCCCCGCACGCTAATCGCGCAGGCGCAGGCAGCGCGGAAAGTTTGACTCGGGGTAAAATCTTTGCGTGTCCACCTTCCAGCGCGTGGTTCTGTTCCTGTGGGCGGGGCTTGCCATGCTGTTGCTGGTGAGCAGCGTGGTGGAGCTGTGGCTGCTGCTGGAAGGCGCGGTGCGCAAACCGCACAATAGCCGACTGACCATCTTTTTCGCCTTCGCGTTGGGGGCTGCCATCGCCGCGAGCGTATTCGGAGCCTGGCGCGGACGCAAAGACGCCTTCAGCGCGCTCCAGACCCTGAGCGTCTTGTTTTTCGTGTTGAGCATGCTGGTTGTGATAGGCTTCGTGCTTCAACTGATTACTGCGCTGACTGCAGAAGTGCGCGACTGGAGCTGGCAGGATGAAATGCCTGCCCTGTTGAGCGCGTTATTCATGATGGGGTTCGCCCTCGCCACGCGATTCGCGTTCCGCGCCCGTCCAACCGAGCCGAACGACGAACCAAGCGGGTAGAATTAGCGTAATGCGAGTCTCGGTACCTTCTTGGGAGTTTGACCTGCCCCTGTGCGTGCGCAGCGGGCAGGTGTTCCGATGGCGACAAAACGGAGAGCAGTGGATTGGACTTGCGGATGCGCAAGTGCTTATCGTAGAGCCTCGGGGCAACCGCTGGCTGGTGCAATCCCCCACTTGCGACACGCCTTTGCAGTTGCTCACACAGTTATTTCGGCTGGAGGTAGACCTCAAGGCGGTGCATCGGGAGCTAATCCGTCGCGACGAGCGCTGGGCGGAGTGGATTGGCGCGATGCCCGGCTTGCGCCTGATGCGCTGGCTGAGCGCGGAGGAGTGCTTGTTCTCGTTTCTGTGTACGCCCGCAAATAACATCCCACGCATCACGGGCATGATTGAGCGATTGTGCGAACGCTATGGCGAGCCTGTTGCACACGATGGTAAGACGACCTACTACGCCTTCCCGACCACCGAGCGCATCGCGGAGGCAGACGAGGCGGAGTTGCGCGAGTTGGGCTTCGGCTATCGAGCGAAAAACTTAATCGAAGCGGCGCAGGCGTTGCTGCAGCGTGGCGCAGGCTGGCTGGAATCCGTGCGCCAACTGCCCTACTGGGACGCCAAGCAGGAGCTGATGCAACTGCCCGGCGTGGGCGCCAAGGTCGCCGATTGCGTGCTGCTGTTCGGGCTGGATAATCCGCTTGCGGTGCCCATCGATACGCACATGTGGCAAGCCGTCGCCGAGTGGCTGATGCCCAAACTGAAGGGCAAGAACCTGACCGACAAAACCTACCGCGAGGTGGTGGAGTGGTTCCACGAGCGGTTCGGCGAGTGGAGCGGCTGGGCGCACCAGTACCTGTTCACGGCGCACTTGATGCAAGGATGAATCCTTTTGTGCTGTAATTGACTCTATACTTGTCTGGAGGTAATCTTATGCGAAGGAGCGGATTCACACTGATTGAGTTGCTTGTGGTAATTGCAATCATCGCCATTCTGGCGGCGATTCTGTTTCCTGTGTTTGCCCGCGCGCGGGAAAAGGCACGCCAAACCCAGTGCGTGTCCAACGCCAAGCAGATTGCGACGGGACTTTACATGTATACGCAGGACTACGACGAGGTGCTGGTTCCGTTCGCTTACGGCTTCCCGTATAGCCGTCTTCGCATGCCCAGCTACAACGACCCAAATGTGATGGTGAACTGTCCCTTGCATACTTGTCGCTGGCCAGGGCTGCTCCACCCCTACATCAAAAATTACAACATCTATCGGTGTCCCAGTTATTCGGGTCCATATGTGTTCCCCTGCCCGAATGCGACGGCAGGTCCTTTCTGCGAGATGTCGTACGGCGCGAACTATGGCACAACTTGGGGCGTGTTGCGGATTGCCTGTATCAACAACGCGCTTCACAACTCTGCGTCGCTGCCCGAAATCCCTGCGCCTGCGAATGTGGCTGTGATTACCGATTCGAACGGCTCGCTGCTCTTTTTCAATCCCTTAGAATGGCCGTTTGACCAGAACTGCGACACGGAGGACAACCTCAACGACACGAACACGGGGCTGGGGAGTTGTACGGATAAGACGCGTTGGTACAATGTCGCGGGCGCAAGGCGGCATGTGGACGGCATGGGCGTAGTGTTCGCGGACGGACACGCCAAGTGGGTTCACTATAAGCGATTCCTGAACGACCCTGTGATGTGGGGTTCGGAGATTCCTCAGAAGGCGCCGATTCCGAACGCGCCGCAGTGTCTATACTGAAAAGCGTTGAGGGGCGCGGCGCTGACTTGCCGCGCCCTGAACGCCTGTTGTCTCACTCAAAAGCCTCCAGATCCTCCAACCGCTCCTGTGCGGTTTGACGCGCTTCCTCAGGCGCGTCGGGCATCGCCAGCAACGTCGTCGCGTACGCCCCTTCGTCTGGGGTTCGATGAAAATTCCAGCGCATTTGAAATCACCTGCCGAGTTATACCGCCATTTTTGCGTCTCGCTTCCTGGAGGAGGCGGTACAATTCGCCCGATGCGCAAGGTGCTGCTGCTGAACGGACCGAACTTGAACCTGCTGGGCGAGCGTGAACCTGCGATTTACGGCGCCGAGACTCTGGAGCAGATTGTGCAACGCGCCACAGAGCTTGCCCATACACTGGGACTGGAGCTGCGCCATGTGCAGTCCAATCACGAAGGCGCGCTCATCGACGCGCTGCACGAAGCGCGCGGCTGGGCGGAGGGCGTCATCATTAACGCAGGGGCGTATACGCATACCAGCATCGCCCTGCGCGACGCGATTAGCGCGGTCGGACTGCCCACGATTGAAGTGCATCTGAGCAACATCTACGCCCGCGAGCCGTTCCGACAGACCTCGCTGATTGCCCCTGTATGCGTAGGAAGCATCAGCGGCTTCGGCGCAAACAGCTACCTGCTGGCAGTGCAGGCGATGGCGTGGGTGTTGGCGTCTAAAGATGAGAGCGATTCCTCGCCTCGCTCGGAATGACAAAGCTTTTTCGGGCAGACAATAACTGTCATTCCGAGCGAAGCGAGGAATCTCCTCCCACTCAGGTATAATCCTCAGCAGAGAGGTGGAATCATGATTTCGACCATGCCAGCGAAACGGCTTTCCTTAGGCGATTTACCGCATCTCAGCACGGGCAAGCGCACACGCCTGTATCGCATGATGTATAAGTACGGTCTTGGCAATGGCACGCTGATGGTGTTGCCCTACGATCAGGGGCTGGAACACGGACCGCGCGACTTTTTCCCCTATCCGCCGTCGGGCGACCCCGACTACATCTGCCGACTGGCAATCGATTTGGGCTTCTCGGCGGTGGCGTTCCAATACGGCATCGCTGAAAAATACATCGCGAAGTTCGCGGGCAAGATTCCGCTGATTCTGAAGCTGAACGGCAAGACGGAGATTCCGTCGGATGCGCAGGCGTTGTCGCCGCTGAACTCGCGCGTGGAGGACGCGGTGCGGCTGGGCGCGGACGCCGTCGGCTACACGCTCTATGTCGGCTCGCCGCGTCAGGATGACGATTTCCGCCAGTTTATGGAGGTGCGCGCCGCCGCCGAGGAGTACGGCATGCCGCTGATTGTGTGGGCGTACCCGCGCGGCGAGGCGGTGCAGGCGAAAGGCGGACGCGACAGCCTCTGGGCAGTGGACTACGCCGCGCGCACGGCTGCCGAACTCGGCGCGGATATCGTGAAAGTGAACTTCCCGAAGCTCGCCCCGCCCGAAGAGCGCGCCAAGCACCCCAAGCCCTACAACGAGCTGGAAGAGAACGACGAGCAGCGTATCCAGCGCGTGATTAACTCGGCGGTGAACACCTTCGTGTTGCTGTCGGGCGGTGAGAAGGGCAACGACGCCGATGTGCTGAACAAGGTGCGCCTTTCGATGGAGGCGGGCGCGATTGGGCTGATTTTCGGGCGCAACATCTGGCAACGCCCCTACGAGGAAGCGGCGCGCCTCGTCGAGCAGATTCAGGATATCATGCGCGACTACGCGCGACCCGAGCCAGCTTATACCAGTTAGGGTTTTCAGATGTCGTGAATCGTCGGCGGGGACGCCGACGCTACGAACGC
>CAYYCA010000117.1:0-1087 GCA_964470265.1 uncultured Fimbriimonadales bacterium
ACTTGCTGAAACAGGTGGTCAGCTACTTTGCCGTGCAGCCCTACGAAGTGGAACTGCTCAAGCCGCTGGAGGAGGAGATAAGGCACTTCCAGCAGATTCGCGTGACGTTGCAAGATGTGAGCGAACTGAAGCGGAAGGTAGAGGCTGTACGCCAGTATCCAGAGCGTGTGCGAGAGTTGCGCGCCCTGTATGGTAAGGTTTCGCTTGAAGTGTATGAAGCACAAAGGCGCGCTGTAAGCATAGAGGAAAGGTTCAGTGTTGATGGACAAGCGATTGTGGTCAAACACATCGCGCAACACTACTACCTGCCCGTGATTGTGAGCGAGACCGAGCGAGCGGAGTTCATCAAGCACATCATCAAGACCGACAGCGAGCGGCGGTTCCTGCGCGATTTGGAAACCTACCTGGGGCAGGAGAATAACCGCTTCCAACAGTTCGATTGGTGGGCGTTCAGCAAGATTGATGAGAGCCTTGATGAAGTGTACCTGTGGTACTACGCGCCGAACACGGGGCGAATGGCGCGGTTCAAGCCCGACTTTATCTTCTGGCTCCAGAAGGGCGACCGCTACTGGATACTGTTTGTGGACCCGAAGGGGCTGGCGCACACAGACTGGACGCACAAGGTGGACGGCTATCGGAGCCTGTTCGAGCAAGACGGACGCCCGCGTGCGTGGCAATACAACGGGCTATCGGTTGAAGTGCTATTGCGCCTGTATGTGGACAACATAGGCAAGGCTCCTAACGAGTATCGTGGGTATTGTGCTGATGGCGTTGCGTCGCTGCTGGAGAGCATCGAGTAGGCACGGCGACTCTGCAGAACGCCCTGCGCCTTGCCAAAATTACCAGTATGAGCCAAGCGGAGGTGCTGGAACTGGGGCGTCAGGCGATGCTGGTGGGCTTGCAGGTGGCGATGCCCATCCTGATTACCGCGCTGATTGTGGGGCTGATTGTGAGCGTGTTTCAGGCAGTAACGCAGATTCAGGAGATGACGCTGCAGTTCATTCCGAAGATGATTGCCGTCGGTCTGGTCGGGCTGTTTGCAGGCGGCTGGATGCTGATGCAGATTGTCGAGTTTACGAGCCGGGTG
>CAYYCA010000117.1:1187-6647 GCA_964470265.1 uncultured Fimbriimonadales bacterium
GTGATTGCGCTTGCGCTCGCGCCGCTGATTCAGCCCTACACAGGCGCGCCGCCAACTGACTGGATACCCCTCATCCTGCGCATTTTGGGCGAGGCGATAATCGGCTTGGTGATGGGCTACGGGGTGAGCCTAATTGTGGGGGCAGCGGTGATGGCGGGCGAGATGCTGGATACGATGATGGGCTTCAACCTGATGCAGGTGCTGAACCCCGTATCGACCTTCCCAACGACGCTACTGGCGCAGTTTCACTATATGCTGGCGATGACGCTATTCGCATTGGTGAACGGGCATCACTGGCTGCTGCTGGCGTTGGCGCGGAGTTTTGAGACGGGCGCAGGGCTGGGCAGCCTGAGCGCATGGTCGGAAGGCAGCATGGCGACGGCAGTACAGCTTGGGGGCGAGGTGCTGATGCTCTGCCTGCAGATGGCCGCGCCCGCGGCGGGCGTGCTGCTGGTAGTGGACGGCGCGATGGCGGCGGTCTCGCGCGCCGTGCCGCAAATCCCTGTGTGGCTGATTGGCATGCCCGCCAAGATTGCCGTCGGGCTGGTCGCGCTCGGCGCGAGCCTGCCCGGGCTGCTCGGAATCAGCATGCGCATGACCGACCTCAGCGTGCGCTATCTGGAAAATCTGTTGCGGGTGATGGGACTATAGCTCAAAACTCTCCCCAAAGTAATACTTCCGCGCCAGCGGGTCGGTGATGACCTCTTCGGGCGCGCCCTGCGCCACAATCACGCCGTCCGCCAGAATATAGCTGCGGTCTGTGATGCGCAGCGTCGCGCTCACATTGTGGTCGGTAATCAGCACGCCGATATTGCGCTGGCGCAAGCCGAGAATAATCTCCTGCAGCTCCTCGATGGTCTTGGGGTCGATTCCCGTGAACGGCTCGTCGAGCAGTAAGAAGGCGGGTTGGAGAGCGAGGGCGCGAGCGATTTCCACGCGCCGTCGCTCGCCGCCCGACAGCGCGTAGCCCTTGCTGTGGCGCAGGTGGGCGATATGGAACTCCTCCATCAGCTGCTCGGCGCGTTCCCGTCGGGTCTGCAGCGGGACGCCGCGCATTTCCATCACCAGCAGCAAGTTCTGCTCGACGGTCAGCTGCCGAAAGACGGACGCCTCCTGCGGGAGGTAGCCCAGCCCCAGCCGCGCGCGCTGATACATCGGCAGGCGAGTAATCTCCTGCTCGCCGATGAACACGCGCCCCCCATGCGGACGGATCAGCCCCACAATCATGTAGAAGGTGGTGGTTTTGCCCGCGCCGTTGGGACCGAGCAGCCCGACGACCTCGCCCTGCCCGACTTCCAGCGACACATCGCGCACGACGAGCCGCTTGCGATAGGCGCGTTTCAGGTTCTCCGCGCGGATGGTCATCGCCCCGATTGTACCTCCTGTGCAATCTGGCGCGTCGCTTCGACATCCCGCGCCATCTGCTCAAGCAGCGCGTTGAGGCTTTCGAACCGTTGCTGCGGGCGCAGGCGTTTCAGGAACTGCAACGCGACGACGCGCCCGTACAAATCGTGGTCGGGGAAGTCGATGAGGTACGCCTCCACGCGCCCGCGGGCGTTCTCGAACATCGGCGGCTTACCGACGCTGACGGCGGCGGGGTAGATTTTGTAGCCCTCACCCCCAGCCCCGCTCCCACGGCGTGGGAGCGGGGAGTCTGCTCCCCTGACAAGGGTACGCGAGTCCGCCTCGACCTCAGAGACAGAAGCCTCGTTCTCCCGCGCCGTTTCAACCTCACCCCCCAGCCCCCTCTCCGTAAACGGAGAGGGGGAGCCGCGCGTGGGCAAGGCGGCGCTACCCCCCTCTCCGTAAACGGAGAGGGGGGGCAGGGGGGTGAGGTCGGAAAAATCGGATGGGTGTG
This sequence comes from uncultured Fimbriimonadales bacterium, assembly GCA_964470265.1. Lineage (GTDB taxonomy): Bacteria > Armatimonadota > Fimbriimonadia > Fimbriimonadales > GBS-DC > GBS-DC. Next base: position 3,046 of record CAYYCA010000117.1, read on the forward strand.
TTTCGGCAGCGGCCTCAAGCGTTGTGCCCCCGCCAGTTCCCACGCCGTGGGAGCGGGGGGCAGGGGGGTGAGGGCAAACTAACGCCACACACGCATACACCCCCTCCTGCGGCGTAATCAGCGGCTCCAATGGCGCGAGATTCGCCGTTGGGTAGCCGAAGCCGCGTCCGCGCCCGTCGCCGCGCGTCACGACGCCCGCCCAGTAGAGCGGCTCGCCCAGCAGCGCGTTCGCCTGTTCCAGTCGCCCCGTCAGAATCAGTTCCCGAATGCGGGTGGAGGAGATGCGCTCGCCCGATTCGTCAACGACGCCGTCGACCGTGATGACCTCCAGACCGCCCGCGCTGCGCAGGGTCTCCACGCTTCCTGTGCGCCCGCGCCCAAAGCGAAAATCGTCGCCCACCACCACCGCCTTGGCGTTCAGGTCGCGCGTCAGCACCTCTTCGATAAACGCTTCAGGCGAAAGTTGCGCAAACGCCTGAGTGAAGGGCTGCACAACTACGCAATCGATGCCCTGCTGCAGCAATCGCTCCACGCGGTGGGCGAGCGGGCAGAGCATCGGAGGGCGATGGCGCGGCGCAAGCACGGCGGCGGGGTGCGGGTCAAAGGTCAGCGCGACAGCGGGGACGCCCTGCGCCCGCGCCCAGCGTGTGGTCGCCTTGATGAGCGCGATATGTCCCCGATGCACGCCGTCGAACACGCCCATCGTCACTGCGCAGCCGTCGGGAAACGCGCCGCGCACGCCCTCTACGCCAATCACCCAGCTCATCCCTGAATCACCCGCACGGGGCGCAACAGCGGCGGTAGCCAGCGCGCCATCAACGCCACCTTGCCCTCTGAATCTAACACCACCACATGCCCCCCCGGCGTCCACAGCGGATGTTCCGCCTGCACATAGTTGCCGTGCTTGAGCCGCTCCAGCACGGCGGGCGTGGGCGACCACTGCGGCAGGTGCGAGAGCGCGTCCGCCAAGGAAATCAGCCGCCGTTGCAGCGCGTCGGCGTCGGTCAGTTCCTCCAGTTCGCAGGCGTCTTCAAGGCGGAACTTGCCGACAGCGGTGCGCGTGAGTTGCTTCAAATGCGCCCCCACCCCCAGCGCGTCGCCGATGTCTGACGCCAGCGTGCGCACATAGGTTCCCTTCGAGCATTCCACTTCGAACTCAGCGGTCGGGTAATCGCCCCTTTGAAAGCCAAGAATCTCCAGTTTGTAGATATACACAGGGCGCGGCTCGCGCAACACTTCCTGCCCTTTCCGCGCGAGTTCGTGCAGCTTTTTCCCTTCGAGGCGCACGGCGGAGAACATCGGCGGGATTTGCAGAATCCGTCCCTTGAACTGTTCGGCGGCGGCGCGCACCTGCTCCTCCGTGAGGTGTGGCGCGGGCTTCTGATAGAAAATCTCCCCGTCGGCGTCCTGCGTGTTGGTGCGGATGCCGAACTGAATCACGCCCCGATAGGCTTTGGGCAGTTCCTGCAAGTAGGGCGAGAGGCGCGTGGCGCGTCCCAGCAGGCAGACCAGCACGCCCGTCGCCAGCGGGTCGAGCGTGCCCGCGTGCCCAACCTCTTTCTGCCCCGCCGCGCGACGCAGATGGTCAATCACATCGTGCGAGGTCATCCCCGCGGGTTTGTTTACGATGACGACTCCATCCATCGCTGCGCCTCGCGCACTAAAATCGTTTCCGCCTCCTCGATGCTGGTCTCCAGCGTGCAGCCGGCGGCGTTTTCGTGCCCGCCGCCGCCGAACTGCTGCGCCAGCTGCGCCACATTCACCTTGCCCCGACTGCGCAGGCTGACCCGCACCTTGCCGTTCGGCGATTCGCGCAACATCATCGCGACCTCGACGCCGCGCACCGACCGCACAAAGTTCACGATGCCCTCTGTCTCCTCCTCGTGCGCATGGGACTCCTCAAACGAGCGGCGCGGGATGGTAATCCATGCAATCTTGCCGTCAGGCGTGCGCTGGAGCGTGGAGAGCGCGAGTCCGAGCAGTTTGACCGCCGAGAAGGAGCGCGTTTCGAACACCTGCTCGCTGATAAAGCTCAGGTTCGCGCCCGCCTGTTGCAAGGCGGCGGCGATGCGCAGCGTGCGCGGCGTCGTGTTGGGGAACTTGAACGAGAAAGTGTCGGTCACGATGCCTGTGAGCAGGCAGGTCGCGACTTCGGGGGTGATGCGCACGCGCATCGCCCGCAGCAGGCGGTAGACCAGCTCCGCCGTCGCCGCCGCATTGGTGTCCACAATCCGCACATCGGCGAACGGCTCCAGCGGCATGTGGTGGTCGATCTGTAGTATCCGCCGCGCCGCGCGCACCAGCGACTCATGTTTGCCCGCGCGATTGAGCTGGCTCTGATCCACAACCACCGCCAGGTCATAGGTGGTCTGCTGGGGATGTTCGAGGCGAATCGCCTGCCATTCAGGCAGAAATCGGTAGATTTCAGGCACGGAATCGTGGCTGACGACCTCCACGACGGATTTGCCCATCTGTTTGAGGGCGTGATACAGCCCCAGCGCGCTGCCCAGCGCGTCCCCGTCGGGATGCAAATGGGGGACAATCAGTAGCGACTCCGCCTCGCACAGGAGCTGGGCGGCGCGCTTGAACGAGTCTCTCGAACGCATTTCGCGCCGAATTGTACCCGAAGTCGGGAACTTTTCGGCGCGATTCTGCGTCTATATAGATAGCAACCAACTACACACCTCTCTTGGGGGCGGCAGGTTTTGCTCTCCTTTGCCTGTCGTCCCCTTTTTTCATGGGTTAGATACGCCGTCGCCCGCGCGACTCCTGCCACTTTTAATCGAAAACTGGGGGAATTGCCGGGATTGGGTTGGTAGTCTCTCAAAGGTTTAGGCGTTCCCGAATCGACTGGGCGCGGGGTCCGCGCCCACCGATGTTTGTCGCTTCACCCGAAAAACGCGGTCCGTAGCGGTGTAAAGGCAGCACAACACGCAGGGTGTAGTCCAACTGGGCGAAGTGCAAACTTATACCAACTGAGGCTTCAAGTAGTGCGAATCGTCAGCGAGGACGCCGACGCTACGAACGCGCTTCGCGTAGCGTCGGCGTCCCGCCGACGATTCGCACTACTTGAACTCTCGATTGGTAAGTGCCTACTGCAGAAAAGCATCTACTTGGTACGACGGCGGGGAGGCCGTCGTACCAAGCGGATGATTTATTCGTGGGAGGGACTTATACCAATCGGGGTTTCAAGCGAGACGAAGCCTTCGTGGGGGGCGTTGGCGGTTTTCGCCCTCACCCCCAGCCCCTCTCCCACAGCGTGGGAGAGGGGGCAGGCTGACAAGGGTACAACGGCTGAGTACAATCTTGCCGCCGATGCCTTCAATTTTTCCAACCTCACCTCCCCCTTGCTGATAAGGGTACAGGGCTTTATGTTCAAGTAGTGCCCCTCGTCGGCGGGACGCCGACGCTACGAACGCGCTTCGCGTAGCGTCGGCGTCCCGCCGACGAGGGGCACTACTTGAAACCTCAGTTGGTATAGGTTCAGTGAGCTGAGGCGTGCGCCTGATTTTTCTAACCTCACCCCCCTTGCCCCCCCTCTCCGTAAACGGAGAGGGGGGGAATGCTCGCGCCACGCGCCGCCTGCTCCCCCTCTCCGTTTA
>CAYYCA010000118.1:0-6598 GCA_964470265.1 uncultured Fimbriimonadales bacterium
GAAACTGAATTTTGACAGTAATCAAACCCAAGTTGCTCCCTCTGCCGAGATTCCTCGCCTTCGGCTCGGAATGACACGCTCATTTCCGCAAATAAAGCGTTGTCATTCCGAGCGGAGCGAGGAATCTTGCCCGCTCAAAACTGACAGGTAGCAACTTGGGTTATTATACCAATCGGGGGTTCAAACCCCGTGAATGTAAAGTAAAGGTTTGTGCTACTTGAACCCTCAATTAGCCGCTAAAATCGGCGAAAAAGCAGCAGGAGTCGGGTTCGTAAGCGCGTAACCTCGTAACAAATGGTCGCTATGTCCACCGTCGAGCCAATCCCAGCGCTACGAAGCGCGCCCATAGAATGCGTACCCAGAATATACGGGGGGGGGCGATGAATCGCGAAGCCCTGCACGCGTTGCTGCGCGACCTGCCGACCGACCTGCAACGTGCCGCGAAAGACGCCGCCGCGCGATGCCGCCCCGAATATCGCCCCCGTCTGTATGCCAGCGACTGGCTGGAGGAACTGTATCACGAAGCCGCCTGCGCCGCCTGCGAAGCGTGGCGTTCCTGGAACCCTGCCAAAGGCTCACTGTACGCTTGGGGGAGTCGGATTATCCGCCAACGACTGCATCGATTTTGTGAGAGGGTATGGGCGTCGTGTCGGCAGGAGGTGGAATGGCCCTGTGACGAAGAAACGGCTGAGGAATTGGAGTTTGAGGATAGCGAGGCGTTGAGGGGGATGGAAGAGGCTGTGCTATGTGGTCAGGTGCGGACGGCGTTGTCTGCGTTGCGTGAGAGCGATCGGCAATTGCTGGAGTGGTACTTTGGGGAGGGCTTGAGCGAGCGCGAGATAGCAGTGCAGTTGGGGTGCTCGCATGTACGCGTGCATCACTGTCTGCGAGGCGCGTGGGCGCGTTTTTGTCAGGCGCTCGGGGTCGAACACGATTTTCCGAGATGGAGAGGGACTAATCGGGGCTGAAGGGGTTAACAAAATGTGGATTTGAGACTACATGTAATTCGGGAGGCGAAAAAGCGATTCTGAGCCAGGTCAACGCCTCTCAAAATGCCTAAGGAGGAACTGGGGATGATGAGGCGAGGTCATTGGGTTTGTATTAGCGTATTGACGATACTTGCGTCGGGATGGATTCAGGGAGGCACTGCATCCGTTATCGGTCGTAGCCAAGATCAAGACTGCGCCTGCTCAGGACAACTTAGCAGACCCAAAACCTTCGAGCAGCGGTGTGAAGGCCCAGCGTACGGAGAGCAGAAGATTACAAACCTGGGATGTGACCCTATAGAGGTACCAGAGTTGTGCTTGGATGTGCTTGTGTACCGAGTCTCTGGAAGTTCGTGTAATAATCTCGGGTGGACAAGCGAGTTTGCTCCTCTAAGGGAGGAAAGACGCTTGATGTGTTGGTCTCAACAAGGTGTTCCACCCTGTTCCGAGCTGGTAAGATGGTGGCGATTGAATTATTATTGTATACAGAGGCAGTGCGTGGACTGTACCACAACAGAAACTGACGAAAATGGGAACCAAAGAGAGGTTGTCCTTGCACGATGGTGTCGTACACGCGAGTGGGCAAGTTGGGATTGAAATCAGGAAATTAGAGATCTACACATAATTTTATGCTGCGTTTTTCCATCTCCGAAGCCAATAACACCGATAGTCGACCCCATCATAAGGTGACAATCATGCGAATTGGGATCTATCATCTTCTGGGCTTAGCTTATCTATTCAGCGGCATGGGGGCGTCTTTCGATGACGCCCCCGATGCCTCCGCGCGATTCCTGATAGCCGAAGTCGCGGAAACCGACTCGCTCAATACCCTTCAGATGACCAACCCGCAAAGGATAGACCTCCTAAAAAGCAAGGGCTATCGGATTGTGCACGAGCGTGAGGTCGCCTATGCCATACCGCCTGATTACTTCAAGCAGCTGAGCAATCTCACTGACCTGCTGAGGACGGTCGAGCTTTTTCGGAGGTATGAGGTGAGTGAGATTCCTGAAGAATCGCTCTCCCTCGTACAGCAAGTCGCACAATCTTACAACCGCTCGCCTTCCGAATTTTCTAACATCACCTTTGGGGTCGCTATAGTCGCGGTTTTTGAAACGGAACAGGCGCTTTACCAGATGGACATTCTCCCTGCGAGAGCAAGCAAACATGAGGTCGCCGCTTTTTTCTTAGGCGACCAAGAGAGTTGGGACGCTGTGGTACAGACCTATACGGCTGGCTTAGCAGGAAACAACAGACGAATCCCTAATGACCTGATTCGCGGGCTTCCCACGGAGGCGCAAACGACCCAGCCAAGTGTCCACAAAGGTCTCAAAACCAACAGCAACACGACGCGGGATACCCGAACGGTTATCCTTCTCTCCCAGTCTGTACCCTCGTGGAGGGTGTCGGAAGAAGACAAAGCCTATTTCCTTGCGCGTTACTACCAGTTGGTGCAGCGAGAGGTCGCAAATGAACGCCAGCGGTGGAACAAGGTCTGGCAACGCGCTTTTCAGCAGGCGTTAGGCGAGCTACCCGATTGGAAAGACTGGCAAGGGAATAGGTGGGAAGGTTCGTGGGATCAACTTCCCGCGAAAACGCGCCAGAAGCTCACTGCCTTACTGCAAGCAAAAGGAGTAACCGACAACTTGCGGGGAAGTCACTGGCGGATCGAGGCGATTCCGTATGTCGGCTTTGTTCGACAGAGCGATATTGGGATCTACTCAGAGTGGTTTCCAGCTAAATTCACAACGAAGTGACGCTTTTTGAAGTGTAGAGCCTTTACCGACTGTTCAAGCTGCTTCGTAGCACGGACATTCCTGTCCGTGCCCGATGTTTGCACTTCGCCGTCTAAAATGTAGAAAAAAACTTTGTAAACGATTGAAGGCGCGAAAGTTAGGAGCCACCACCCCCAAAAGTTTACAAACCCCTTGTAAACTTTTTTTTACACCATACACGCAGATGTGTTGAGTTTCACTTGGCTAATTCATTTGCCAGCGGAGATACCTGCTCTATCGGGCGACCCCAAAGATGACATTGTTTTGGTCTGCGCCGTTGTGGCGAAAGCAAATTACATCGTTTCAGGCGACAAACGACACCTTCTGCCCCTAAAGGCGTACCAGCAGATTCAAATTATCAGCCCGACAGTGTTTCTCTCGTATCTGTAGGGTAAACTACCTCTCGGAGGTTGGCTATGTCGATTAAAGAACAGCTGATTGAGGGTCTGAACACCGATCTGGCGAACGAGTATCAGGCGATTATCACCTACATTACCTACGGCGCGACCGTCACGGGTATCCATCGGGAGGAGATGAAGGAGTTCTTCATGCGCGAGGTTCCCGATGAGCTGCGCCATGCCGAGTATCTGGCGAACAAAATCGCCGCGCTGGGCGGGACGCCCGTCACCACGCCCGCACCCGTACCTCCCGCCAGCGACCTGAAACAGATGCTGCAGAATGTGCATCGAGCGGAGGAGGAGACCATCGCCCGCTACCTGCAACGGCGCGAGCAGGCGGAGCAAATCGGCGACTTCGGACTGGTGAACGACCTGGAGGACATCATCTCCGACGAGACTCGACACAAAGAGGCGATTGAGATGATCCTGCGGGGGCTGTAGTCCGTATGCCTGTCATCGAGAGCCACATTCGCCCGAGCGACGCCGAGTTTCAGGCGAATAAGGCGTATTATGAGGAGCTGCTGAAACAGTATCGTGAGGCGTTGGCGTGGGCGCAGGGCGGGGGCGGCGCGGACGCCCTCGCCAAGCACCGCGCCCGCAACAAACTCACCGCCCGCGAACGCATCGACGCGCTGATTGACCCCAACACGCCGTTTCTGGAACTCGCGCCGCTCGCGGCGTATAACATGTATAACAACGAAGCTCCCTGCGCGGGCATCGTGGCGGGCGTCGGCGTGATTCACGGCAAAGAGTGCATGATTGTCGCCAACGACGCCACCGTCAAAGGCGGAACCTACTTCCCCATCACGGTCAAGAAGCACCTGCGGGCGCAGGAGATTGCGCTGGAGAACCGCCTGCCCTGTATCTACATGGTCGACTCAGGCGGCGCGTTCCTGCCTCTGCAAGCCGAAGTGTTTCCCGACCGCGACCATTTCGGGCGCATCTTTTACAATCAGGCGCAGATGTCCGCGCTCGGAATCCCCCAGATTGCGATTGTGATGGGTTCCTGCACGGCGGGCGGCGCATATGTGCCCGCGATGAGCGACCAGACGATTATCGTCAAGCAGCAGGGGACGATTTTTCTGGGCGGACCGCCGCTGGTGAAAGCCGCCACGGGCGAGGTGGTCAGTGCGGAGGAACTCGGCGGGGCGGAGGTGCATACTCGCATCTCCGGCGTGGCGGACTACTTCGCGGACGATGACCTGCACGCCATCCAGATTGCCCGCGACATCGTGGCGAACCTGAACCTGCGCAAGGAGCTGCCCGCCGATATGCAACCGCCAGAAGACCCCCTGTACGACCCCGCCGAAATTTACGGCATTATCCCACGCGACCTGCGCCAGCCGTTCGAAATCCGCGAGGTGATTGCCCGCATCGTGGACGGCAGTCGGTTTCTGGAGTTCAAGGCGCGGTTCGGGCAGACGCTCGTGTGCGGGTTCGCGCACATTCACGGCTTCCCCGTCGGCATTATCGCCAACAACGGGATTCTGTTCTCCGAGAGTGCGCTGAAGGGGGCGCATTTTATTGAACTGTGCTGCCAACGGCGTATCCCGCTGGTGTTTCTGCAGAACATCACGGGCTTCATGGTGGGCAAGAAATACGAGAACGAGGGCATCGCCAAGCACGGCGCGAAGATGGTGACAGCAGTGGCGAACGCCGCCGTGCCCAAGTTCACAGTGATTGTCGGCGGCTCCTACGGCGCGGGCAACTACGCGATGTGCGGACGCGCTTACCAACCCCGCTGGCTCTGGATGTACCCCAATGCGCGGATTGCCGTGATGGGCGGCGAACAGGCGGCGAATGTGCTGCTCACTGTCAAGCTCGACCAGCTCGCCGCCAAAGGGCAGACGATGAGTGAGGCGGAACAAGCCGCCTTCAAACAGCCGATTCTGGACAAGTACGCCGAGGAAAGCAGCGCGTTTTACAGCACCGCCCGCCTGTGGGACGACGGGATTATCGACCCCGCCGACACGCGCACGGTGCTGGCGCTGGCAATCAGCGCGGCGTATAATGCGCCCATCCCAGAGACGAAGTTTGGCGTGTTTAGGATGTGATTACAGTTTCTGCAAAGTTGCGCCCGGATAATACGCTTCCAGAATCTGCTGGTAGGTTTGCCCTGCGAGGGCGCGTCCGTGCGCGCCCCACTGACACATGCCTGCGCCGTGCCCCGACCCGCGCCCGACGAGTTTCCAGCCGTTTTGCTGGGGCTGGATTTCGAACATCAAGCTGCGCACGCGCGTTGCGCCCAGCGTATTGCGAAACTCTGCGCCCGCAAGCGTGAGCGTCGCGCGGTCGCCGCGAATCTGAATCTGCTGCGCGTGTCCGCCCGCCGTGCGCCGTATAAGGCGCAACTCACGCACGCGCCCTGCCTGCGCAAAGCGCCGGCTCAGTTCCTCCCGCGTCAGAGTCAGCTCCCACGCGCCGCTCGGCGCGAGGCTGCAATAGGGCTTGCCGTTGGAATCAGCGTCGGGTACACCCTGCAGAAACGGCAGCGGGCGCGTCCCTGCCATCGCAACCTCAACGGGCGCAGTGTGCCCGCCACAGTTACCTGTGTAGACCGCATCGATCACGCGCCCTTCGTACATCAGCACTTCCCCCGCGGTGGCGTCGACGGCAGCGTTCGTGTTCGGATGCTCGGCGTCTACGCCCCCATACACCTGGCACGGTGCGTGGTCGCACAGGTCATAGCCCCACTGCCGATGGCGGTTCAAGCGTCGGAAGGTGAACGAACGCGCCGCCACTGCCTGCGCTTTCAACGCCTCAGGGTGAAAATTTGGCGGCATCTCGCGAGGCAGAGTGGCTTTCAGGTAATCGTCGAGCAACACCCAGTTAATCGCGAGGAGTTTGCCGTCGCGCTCGGTCCATTCTAAGTGTCCGCGATAGCGGCGCAGCGTGTTCGGGGATGCGCCGACCATGATGAAACCGCCGTTCATGGGTTCGGCGACGAGTCGCTCCGCCAGCACCTGCGCCTGCCCGCAGATAGCGCGATAGCGTCCGTTCTCACGGCGCAGTTCCCAAAGTTGCCCTGCCGTCCCCTCGGCGAGCGTCGCGCCTGTGCGCGGGTCTACCCAGCGCAGATTACCCTCGGAGACGCCGACATACAGAACCTGCGCCCACGCCGCCTGCTCCAGCCCCACGCGAATCAGCCAGTCGCTGTCCCGACCTTTAGGGGCGTCGGCGAATCCCGCATACAGCAGGAGCAACCCAACCCACAGAATGCGCCGAGAGCGGTTCATACTATGGGTAGTTCGAGAATAAAACGCCCTCTCCTGCTGGAGCCTACAATACTATAATGCCAACTGAGGTTTCAAGTAGCGCAAATCGTCGGCGAGGACGCCGACGCTACGCGCGCCGTTCGTAGCGTCGGCGGGACGCCGACGATTTGCACTACTTGAAACCTGGGTTGGTGTTAGTTCCCGTACAGACCCCACAGCGGCCAATC
>CAYYCA010000119.1:0-6555 GCA_964470265.1 uncultured Fimbriimonadales bacterium
CTTTTCGGTTCCCCTCGCGAAGCGGGGGGAACCTTAAGGAGGGGGAAGAGCCTCCGAATAATCACAAGCGTCGAACCACCTGAACCTGGGTTATACAAGGAATCTCAACCTCTCTGCGCCTGTATCGCAGGAGCGTTTTTCGCAGGAAAAACCTATCATTACCCCCGCAGCCACGCCGTCTCGCTCTCGTCCTCCTGCGGGGCGCGATAGATTTCGTCAATCGCCTGTTCGTAGGCTTTGATTTGCTCGCGCAGGGGTTCGAGCAAGGCGTCGGCGCGGGGGGCGGCGTTGCGCGGGGCGGCGCTGAGCCGTATCGTCTCCATTAGCAGGTTTTCCACGCTGGCGGTAATCATCGCGCTCTCGTTTTCGAGGGTCTGCAGGGTGCGCTCCAGGTTCCGAAAGCTCGCCAGTTCCCGCGCCTTCTGGCGATAGGCGCGCTGGAGCGTGTTTTCCATATGCCCGTCGCGATTGTGATCCAGTTTGCGTCCGAGGGCGTTCAGCTCGCGCTCCAGCTTTGCCCGATAGGCGCGCCATGTCCATTCCGAGCGTTTGAAGCTGCCCAGCGTGCCCTCGCGCAGGAGGTCGAGAGCGACGCTAAGGTGGTCTTGCCACGACAGCCCGCGCCTTGCCTGACGCTCGATTTGCAGGCGCAGTCGGGTGGCTTTCTGGCGCAGGTCGGCGTCTTTAGCGACGATTTCGTCCAGTTCGGGGTACGCGCCTTTTGTGCCGGTCATCTGCTGCAGGTTGGCGCGGATTTGGTGCGCCATCTGGCGCAGGCGCAGGTGTTCCTCGCGATAGTGGGGCAACATCGGCGGCGTGCGTTTCCCCCAGAGATAGCCTGCTGCGCCTCCGCCCACCGCGCCGACGCCAATCAGCCCCAGCACGGTTAACAGCGTGGCAGCAAACCCTGCGCCGCCGGTAATCATCAGCCAGCCCGCCGCGACGAAGACCCCTGCTGCTGCGCCTAATAATGCCCCCAGTCCGACCCGTAGCATCGCCACGATTATACCCATCCCGAAGGTACAATTTACTTGATGAAAATCGGTGTACTGCAGGAGACCTACCCCCGTGAGCGGCGCGTTGCGCTAATCCCCGCGCTTGTCGCGAACTATACGAAACTCGGTTTTGAGGTAGTAGTGCAGTCGGGCGCGGGACGGGGCGCGTTCCATACAGACGAGGCGTACCAGAACGCGGGCGCGACCGTCCTTCCAACCCGCGAGGCGGTGCTGGAGCAGGCGGATATCGTCTTAGCCGTGCGCACGGCGGGCGCGAACCCGAATTTTGAAGCCGACTTGCCCTATATCCGCGCGGGACAAATCTGGATCGGGTTTATGGAGCCGCTGTTTCGTCCGCAAGGTGTGGCGATGCTCGCCGAGCGGGGCGCGACGGCGTTCGCGATGGAGCTAATCCCTCGAATCACCCGCGCCCAGAGTATGGACGCGCTCTCGTCGATGGCGACGGTGGCGGGCTATAAGGCAGTGCTGCTGGCAGCGAACCTGTCGCCCAGTATGTTCCCCTTGCTGATGAGCGCGGCGGGGACGGTCTCGCCCGCGCGCGTGTTCGTGATTGGCGCAGGGGTGGCAGGGCTGCAGGCGATGGCGACCGCCAAGCGGCTCGGCGCGGCGGTCTCGGGCTACGATGTGCGCCCCGCCACGCGCGAGCAGGTGGAGAGCGTCGGCGCAAAGTTCGTGGAAATCCCCCTCGAAGTCGCGCAGGCGGAGACCGCAGGCGGCTACGCCCGCGCCTTGGAAGAAGAGACCCTACGCCGTCAGCAAGACCTGCTGGGCGAGCATCTCGTGCAACACGAGGTGGTGATTACCACTGCCGCCGTGCCCGGCAAACGCGCGCCGCTGCTGATTCCGCGCCACATAGTGGAGGCGATGCCCGCTGGCAGCGTGATTATCGACCTCGCCGCCGAGTGGGGCGGCAACTGCGAACTCACTCAGCCCAGCGAGACGATTCAGCACAACGGCGTCACGATTGTTGGTGCAGTGAACCTGCCCTCCACCGTGTCCGTAGACGCCAGCATGCTCTACAGCCGTAACCTTTACAATCTCGTCGCTCACTTGCACAAAGTGGGCATGCTGCCTGAGCCGAAACCCGATATCGAGGACGAGATTGCTCGTGAGACGCTGGTCACCTTCGGGGGCAAGATTGTGCATCCCCGCGTAGCGTCGGCGTCCCCGCCGACAAGGCACGATATCTGAAACATCGCTTGGTAGAGGAATGTCGCCCGTTTCCTGCCGCGTTTCGGTAGCATTTTTCGCGGGAAGCACTTATCCTCTCAGAAACACATAGCAAAACGCACAGCCATAAAGTCCCGATTGCTGTATCTCAGCGGGGGTGCTGCCGCAAAAGGGGCACTCCGTATGGGCGCGTGGAGGCGGTTTCAGTAGGTGCAGCCACGATAGCAGCGGCGCGCCCAGATTCCGTTTTGTCCACGCTTCGGCGCAGGTTTCGCACAGGCGCAGGCGTTGCAAGCCCGCCCGCGCCTCATAACTCGCAGGACGCTCACAATAGGCGCAGCTCATCGCACGCCGACGCCAATCCGAACGCCATCCTCGCACACGCGCTGGCGGAACTCGCGGATGATTTTCTCGGTCAGCTCGCCCGGCTTGCCATCGCCAATTGGACGATGGTCTAACTCGACCATCGGGATAATCTCCGCCGCCGTGCCCGTGAGAAACGCTTCGTCCGCAGTGTACACATCGTGCAGCGTGAGCCAGTCCTCCACGACAGGGATGTCCCAGTCGTGCGCGATTTCTATCACGGTAGCGCGTGTAATCCCTTTCAGAATCCCGCAAGCAGGGTGCGGCGTGCGCAACACGCCATCTTTAACGATAAACAGGTTGTCGCCAGTCGCTTCCGCGACATAGCCTTGGGCGTTCAGCATCAGCCCTTCACCCGCGCCCTGACGGTTCGCCTCAATCTTCGCCTGAATGTTCGATACATACCGCCCGATGGACTTAATGCGCGGATCCAGCGAATCGGGCGTCATCACCCGCGTCGAGACCGTCACCACACGCAGCCCCGTCTCATACATTTCGGGCGGGTAGAGCGCGAGGCGCGTAATCGCAATCATCACATTCGGCGTCTGATTGATATTTTCAGGGTTCAGCCCGATTCCTGTGCCGCGTGAGACCGAGACGCGAATATAGGCATTCTCCGCGCCCGCCGCCTCAGCTGTCTCCAAAATGCGCCCTTTCAGCTCCTCATACGGAATCATTCCCCGAATATCCAGATGGCGGACGCCGTCATAGAGCCGCTCCAGATGGGGGTCTAACTTGAAGATATTGCGGTTATAGATACGGATGCCCTCGAATAGACCGTCTCCATAGAGGTAGGCGTGGTCAAAGACGGGCAGGCATGCCTCTTCTAACGGGGTAATAACACCGTTCCAGTTGACCATCATTCGCATCGTTGCTATGCCTCCTTGACAAGGGCGTCTCGCGGCGGAGGCGTCGGCGCTCCCGCCGACGAGAAGACCGCTCGCCCGAAGGGATTATACCTTAAAGCCCGCCCCCTGCTGGGCTATCATGTCAACAAACCGCCGCGTCGCTTCGGTTGGGTCTGCCGCGCCCATAATCGCCGAAATCACGCAGATTCCGTCCGCGCCTGCCTCCAGCACTGCGCCTGTGTTCTCCAAGGTAATACCCCCGATGCCAAAAACGGGTATTGAAACCGCCTGCTTGATGGCGCGGAGTCGCTCGGGACCCACTGGCACGCCTGCATCGGGTTTGGTGGCAGTGGCGAACATCGGTCCCACGCCGAGGTAGTCTGCGCCGTCGGCTTCCGCCTGACGCGCCTCCTCAACGGTCTCCGCCGAGACGCCGATGAGGAAGTTCTCGCCTGCGACTTTTCGCGCGAGCGCAGGCGGCATATCGTCCTGCCCCAGATGCACGCCGTTGGCTTCAATCGCGAGGGCGACATCAAGGCGGTCGTTCACAATCAGGATTGCTCCATACTGGCGCGTGAGTTCTCGCAGGCTTAGCCCCGTTTGCACCAGCTGGCGCGTGGTCGCCTGCTTGTCGCGCAGCTGAATAATCCGCGCGCCGCCCTCTAACGCAAGGCGCGCGCCCTCCATCGGATCACACAGCGCAGGCTCTGTGATTACATAAAGACCAGAGAGGCGCATGCTCAAATTATATTCTGTCCCTACGAGTTCGATTAAGCGGGCTTGCCGATACGACTCAGTATCCCCAGCGCCGCGAGGCTGAGGAGACTCAATAACGCGCCCAGCTGAAAACTGCGCGGCATGAAGCGCATCTCCACAATCGCCTCGCCTGGAGGAACAGGCACAGCTCGAAACGCGCCGTTCGCTTTCAAGAGCGGCGCGGGCTTGCCGTTCACCGTCGCGCGCCAGCCGGGATACCATGTGTCCGTAATCAGCAGCCACGCGCCTTGCGGAGCGGGGTTCACCACGCGCAGCCTGACCTGCGTGGCGCGATACGCCTGCCACTCCAGCGTGATGTTCTCCACCAGCATGCCCGCGCCGTGTTCCTGCAACGCGCGTTGCGCGTCCTCGCCTGAGACCAGAATCGCGTCGGGGAACGGGTTCGCCTCAAGGCGCGTCCAGACCGCCTCTTCGTCAGGCAGAACCTCGATCGGCTGCAGCCGGGCGGGCGCAGACGCGAGCGGCGTCCAGCCTTCAGGCGTCAGGATTGCCTTCACCCGCAGGGACGCCAGCGCAGGGTTCACCGCCTTGACAAACAGCATGTTCCCGTTTTCGGGCGGCGCGCTGTCCTGACCGTTCAGCAGGTCTAAGAAGCGTTTGAAGTGGCGCGGCAGGAGCGAGTCGTAGCCCCCCACATCATGCAAGCGGTAGGCGACAGGCGTGTTCGGCGGCATGCGCGCGGGCGGCGGCTCATACAGGCTCCAGCGCGTGTTCAGCACCGCAATCCGCTCGCCAGGGTTAAGCGATGGCAGGTCGGCAATCGGCGGGAACGCAGCAGCAAGCGGCGCGCGATAGCCCGACACGATTTTGACGCTTGCCAGTCCCAGCGAGACAAGCGTCAATATGAACAGCGCCAGCCTCGCGGATTCAAGGAGCCACGCCTTTTCGCCCCGCTCCACGGGGAGCGCAAAACGAAACGCCCCGAAAAGCGCGACGCTCAGCGCAAACACACCCGCCGCCGCGAGGAGATACCGCCCGCCTGCATTCAGCATATGTTCCCACAGCGGCGTCCGATTAATCGCCTGTGGGAGCGTCAGTTCCACCAAAAGCAACGCCAGTCCCAGCAGTCCTGCCCACGCGAGCAGCGCGCGCCGCCATCCGCTCATGTCCTGAAAACCGTGCGCCGACAGAATTGCCACGCTGAACGCCCAGAGGCACAAAATCCGCGCGGGCGACCCCGTCGCGCTGTAGCCAGGCAGGTAGAAGTAGAGCAGTTTCGTGAGGGGCGTTCCCAGTGCAATCAGGAGCGCGAGTAGCCCCATCCCCATCCAGAACGCGCCCTGCCCACTGCGCCGCACGCCCATCAGCGCGAGCAGCAGCCCAAACGCCCCCACCGACAGCGCCAGCTCCGCGTAATGCACTGCGCCCCAGTAGTCGCCGTCGCGCGGGTTGCCGTAGGCGTTCGGGAACCACGCCGTAATCAGATGAAACAGGGGCAGCGCGTTGCGCACATATGCCTGATAGCCCGCCTCCGTCGGTATCGCTTGCCGATGACTGTAGCTTGAGAGTTCCAGCGCAGGCAATATCTGAACGGACGCCAGCAGCCCACCCAGCCAATATGCCATGAGCAGCGTCCCTGCATAGCGTGCGATTCCGCCCCGCGCTCGCGTCTCGTAGCCCAGATAAAGCGCGTACAGCAGGCTCATCAGCAGTCCGTAGAACGCGAACTGCAAGTGCCCTGCCAGCAGCATGAAACCGACGGGCAGCGCGAACGCCCACACGCCCCGCACCCCGCGCTCGCGCAGAGCCTCTAGCCCCAGCAGCAGCCATCCGAACCAGCTCAGCGTCGCAGGCACGGAGCTGAGCGGCAGCCACGCCACGAAAAACAGGCTGAACATCCAGACCAGCACGCCCAAAAACACGCCTTGATTCAGCCCGCGCCGCCGCAGCCATAGACCCAACCCCAGTCCCGCCCAGAACAGATGGAACCACGCCAGTACGCCCACCGCCAGCCAGGTTGGCAACGGCAACACGAGTAGATGGGGCGGATAAAACGGCGCAGACTGACTGTTCGCCAGCAAAGGCGTCCCGCACAGTACATACGGGTTCCAGAGCGGCAGCTCCCCGCTGAGCCAGAGCGACCGCACCAGGTCGCGCCAAATATAAAACTGCGCCGCGCCGTCCCAGATTAACACATCCCACGGGGGCGTCTCAAAATCGCGCGGCATGCTCCGCCACGGCTCAAAGTGATAGAGCAACTTCAGCGGCGCGTAGACAGGCTCACCTGTAAGCCACCCGCCTAACGGGAACGCCAGCGCAAACGCCGCTGCGAAGAGAACCACCGCTCGCACAGAGAGGGGACGCTGCACAAAGTGGATTATACCGCTCGAGAGTTCAAGTAGTGCCAATCGTCGGCGGGACGCCGACGCTACGAACGCGCT
>CAYYCA010000120.1:0-6540 GCA_964470265.1 uncultured Fimbriimonadales bacterium
AGGAATCTCGGCAGAGGGAGCAACTTGGGTTTGATTACTGTCAAAATTCAGTTTCGAGCGCAGTTTTTCAGCGAACTTGTTCAGAATAGCCTCGCAAGAAACGCTCTCGACCCGACTGGGGTCGCGCGCAGATTCCACGCAGTGATAGGGCGCGCCGCGCCAGCCCGCCCACGAAAACAGCACATTTACATCGTACACAACGCGAACTGGGCTATTTATGGAGTAAATCATCTACAAACTCGATGCGCTGTTCTTCGGATAAGGCGTCCCAATCCAGCCCACGCTCTGCGGTGAGCGTGCGTAGCCGAGCCTCAGCGGTCACACGATGCTGCTCCATCCGCAGACGCGCCGACGCTGCCAGCTTCATCAGCAGACGAAGCCGTTCCTCAGGCTTAAGTTGCTCCACCAGCTTCTCTATCTGTTCGGCGTTTAGTTCCAGAGTGGGCATGGTCTCACCCGCGTTAGTATACCGTTCGTCGAGGAGAGCAAGGCACTTAACCTCCCTTTCACATTCCTATCGTGTATCATCTACGCATGCGTATCACTATCGGGCGTTTTGGGTTTGTAGGGCTGTTGCTGAGTTTCGCTTTGAGCGCGCTGGCGCAGCAGTTTGCGACAGGCGTGGTGTTCCACGACCGCAACCGCAACGGGATTCGCGACGCGGGCGAGCCGGGCGTCCCGAATGTGCTGGTCTCCAATCAGCGCGAGGTGGTCAAAACCGACGCGCAGGGACGCTACCGCCTGCCGGTGGACGACGACGCCATCCTGTTCGTGGTGAAGCCGCGCGGATGGATGACCCCCGTCTCAGAAGCGAATGTGCCCCGCTTTTATTACATTCATAAGCCGAACGGCTCTATCCCCGTGCGCTACGGCGGCGTGCGCCCCACGGGACCGCTGCCCCCTTCGGTGGACTTCCCGCTTTACCCACAAAAAGAGTCCGACCGCTACACGGCTTTAATCTTCGGCGACACGCAGCCGCGCGACCTGACCGAGGTGTTCTACATCGGGCGGGATGTCGTACGCGAGCTGATTGGAACCCGAGAAGCCGCCTTCGGCGTCGTGCTGGGCGATGTGGTGTTCGATGACCTGAATGTCATTCCCGCGCTGACGCAAATGATGGGACAGATTGGCGTCCCGATTTACTATGTGCTGGGCAATCACGACATCAACTTCGACTCGCCCGACGACCAGCACAGCGACGAGACCTGGCATCGCTGCTTCGGTCCGAACTACTATGCATTCCAGTGGGGACGCACGCACTACCTTGTGCTGGACGATGTGGTGTGGCAGGGCGCGCGGGAGGGGCAGCGCGGGCGGTATGTCGCGGGGTTGGGCGAGCGGCAGATCGAGTTCATCCGCAACTACCTGCGCCATGTGAACCGCAACGACTTTATCGTGCTGCTGATGCATATTCCGATGTGGGAGTGGCCCGACGCGGAGCGGCGGCAGGTGTTTGAGCTGCTCGCGCCGTTCCCGAACACACTTTCGTTCTCGGCGCATACCCATGTGCAGATGCACCGTTTCTTCGGGGCAGACGCGGGCTGGAAGGGACGCGCGCCCCATCATCATATCAACGCCGTGACCGTCTGCGGCAGCTGGTGGACGGGCGCGCCTGACCCGATTGGCATCCCGCACACCACAATGCGCGACGGGACGCCCAACGGCTACCTGTGGCTGGATGTGAACGGCAACCGCTATCGGGTGCGCTATCAGGCGGCGCGCCGACCCGCCGACTATCAGATGCACATCTACACGCTGGACGAGGTGGAGCGCGCGAAAACAGGCGAGACGCCCGTGCTGGTGAACTTCTTCTTCGGTTCGGAGCGTTGCACGGTCGAGATGCGCGTTGGCAACGGGCAGTGGGTTCGCATGCAGCAGGTCGTCGATACGCCCGACCCCGCCTACGCCGCGCTCAAGCAACAGGAGCAGGAGTTCAAACTGCCTGGCAGACCCCTGCCTGGGATTAACCCCGCCGTGCATTTATGGCGGGCGAACCTGCCGCCTGAGCTGCCGCGCGGCTTCCACCTCATCGAAGTGCGTGTGCGCAACCTGTTCGGGGATGAGTTCACTGACAGGCGCGTGATTCGGGTGCGCTGAGGTATCCTGCGAATCGCATGCAATTGCAGCGGTTCGAGTTCACGCAGGTTCGGATGGGCGTAGACGCGCGGATTATCGTCTACGCCCCTGATGAAGCGCGGGCGGTGCGAGCCTGTCGCGCCGCCTACACGCGCATTAGCGAGCTGGAACAGATGATGAGCGACTACCGCGCCGACAGCGAGCTGAATTGGCTCTGCCAGCAGGCGGTTGGACGCTGGGTGAAGGTCAGCCCCGAACTGTTCTATGTGTTGTGGCGCGGGCAGAAGCTGGCGCAGCAGACCGAAGGCGCGTTCGATATGACGGTCGGCGCGCTGGTACGGCTCTGGCGCGAGGCGAGGCGCACAGGCAAACTCCCCGACGAGGCGACTCTGCGCGCCGCGAAAGCCCGCTCCGGCTACCGTCTGCTGGAGCTGAGCGTCCGCCGCCGTGCGGTGCGCCTGAAAACGGCGGGGATGCAACTCGACTTAGGCGGGATTGCGAAGGGCTACGCCTGCGACAACGCCCTGCGCGTGCTGCGCCGCTATGGCGTTGCCCGCGCGCTGATTCAGATGGGGGGCGACATCGTGGCGGGCGACGCGCCCCCAGGCGAGCAAGGGTGGCGCATCGAACTGGCGGAGGGCGGAACCGCTACACTGCGCAACGCCGCGCTCTCCACTTCAGGCAGCACCGAGCAGTATGTGGAGATTGACGGGGTACGGTATGCGCATATCATCGACCCGCGCACGGGGCTGGGACTGACGCGCCTTGTACTGGCGCGGGTGCGCGCTCGCGACGGAATCACCGCCGACAGCCTCGCCACCGCCGCCGCCGTGCTGGGCGAACCCGACGCGAAACGGCTGGAACGCCTCTATAAAGGCGCGCAGGTAAGCGTGGTGAGTTCCGATTGATTTTCAGTGGACAAGATTCCTCG
Source organism: uncultured Fimbriimonadales bacterium (assembly GCA_964470265.1). Taxonomy (GTDB): domain Bacteria; phylum Armatimonadota; class Fimbriimonadia; order Fimbriimonadales; family GBS-DC; genus GBS-DC. Next base: position 3,008 of record CAYYCA010000120.1, read on the forward strand.
CTCCGCTTGGAATAACAGAGGGGCTTTTGCGAAGATGAACTTGTCATTACGGGCCGAAGGCGAGGAATCTCGGCATGGACAGCAAGTTGATTATTGTGTCAAGAATCGGCATCATACGGTTCTTTTCTCTCGAAAAGCGTCAGTTGCACTGGGCTGACTGGGGTTTCCAGACCATCGTGCAAAGTCAGCTCCTCAAACATCTGCAACGCGCTCAGGAACCATTCCTGCGAAGGAGTCCAGTCGTTGCCCGCGCAGCTGGCGGAGCGCAGTAGCTCGCCCACGAAATGCAGATAGACCAGATTGCGGTTGCCGTTGTGCGCGTAGTGCCCCACCACTTGCTGCGCGCGCTCCAGACAATCCGCAGGCGCGTGGGAGAGTGCCGTGTAGGGTTGCGCCCGTTTCTGGCATATCAGTACTAAATCCATATCCAGCGCTTGCTTCTCGCGAATATGAGGATTGACCCGGTATTCACTCTGCACTGGGAAGAAGTCAACGATGCGAAACTCGCTCTGCTGAACCGCAGAGAATATAGTCCACCACGCGCGTGGGTTGGTATGGTGGAAAGTGAAGATGAGTCGCCCTTCCGCTTTCAGCACGCGATGGCACTCGCGGAAAACAGCGGTGAGCAGACGCAGATAATCTGATTCATCTTTGCCTTGCCCTTTATTGACGACCGCCTCTCCCTCTGTAGGAACCAGCTCGCCGTGAAAGCACGGATGACGGGTCAATCGCGCCAGCCATACATAAAAAAAGTTCGACAATTCAGAGTAATGCACATTATCGTAGTAGGGCGGGTCGGTAATCACAAGGTCTACCGAGCCGTTGGGCAGAGCGTCGAGATGCGCTGAGTCGCCACACAGGAGCAGCACGCCGCGTTCCGTGCACTTCAGCGATTCGAAAGTCTCCACGAAGCGCGCGCCGATATGCTCGTCCTTCATGCAGTGCGTTACTACCAGCCCTGCGCGGTTCTTGTATCGCTCGAACGGCTCCTGACAATACAGCTTTGCGCGTCTGTATCGGTGATAGCAGTTCACGAAAGTACCCGCCCCCTCCTCGCCAACTCCCCACACATTGCTCTCTACAGGCATCGTGGTGAGCGGCATTGCATGATAGTTGAACAAATGGTGCAATTTGCGATGTGGATAGTTATAAGGCGTCATCATGTTGTTGTATTCCAGCATGTTGGACAGCACAGTGTAGAAGCAGTTTCGGTACTCGGCGTCTTCAATCTGATTAATAGCGCGTATTAGGGCGTTAAACGCCAGCAATTGCCGTTTGTTAAACAGGTCGCGATACCGTCGATAGCCGTGCTGAATCCATCGGCGCGAGGAGGTACCCATCGGGATAGGCGTATCGGGTAGGATTAGAGCGGATTCCTGCTCGTCGAAAAGGGTCTCCACTGCTTGCCAGCGTGCGTGGTCATCTTCATCGAGCGATTTATACAGGCGCGCGCTACAGGCAGGGCACCAGTATTCAAGCGCAACGAGGAGGTCGCCCAGCTTTGCGCCGTTGCGAATGGTTTCCAGCAGGCTTATCGGCTCATTCGCACAGTTGCAGCGGTAGTACCCCTGATTGTAGTTGCCGCTGCGCGGGTCGAACCGATTCCCACAGTGAGGGCACTTAGCGGGCACAGAACCGCCCCACTGAAGCAAGTTCAAGCAGCGGGGACAAAACACAGTGGCAGGGTTCGCGGGCGAGAGCGGACGATTGCGACTTGCGCCCTCGTTGAGTAGACACCGTTTGTGCAGTAAAATGCGTTGCTCACAACGCTGGCAGGAAATATAGCGAATCCAGAAGGCGTAGAGCGTTTCTGCCTCGCCCTGACAGTGAGCGCATCGAGTGCGGTAAAAATCTTGTATTTGCTTGCCTGCTGTTTCACTAATCCGCTGGAAGTGAGCGTCTAACTGCTCGAGATCGACAGTTTTCAGGTTCTCACGCCCAATCCAGTAGGCGACAGGGTTGATGTCGCAGCCGATGACGCGCGCGCCCATTCGGTTCGCTTCCACCAGAGTAGTTCCTCCGCCCATAAAGGGATCGAGAATAATCCATCTGTCCAGATTGTGGTCGTGGAAGTAAGGCGAGTTCGGCTCCAGATCGCCCTGCGCGTTGGTTCTCAGCAGCGTCTCTCGCAGTTCAGGATGGGTTGCCAGCAGGATGATTGCGCGAAACAGGGTTCCAGGTCGGCGCGCCCACCACTTGTGCAACGAATAGATGGGGCGATAGTGCTGACGCTTGCCCGTTTCATCCTGCGCCAGCTTGCTGATGAGTTGTTCTACTTGCAGGCTGGGAGCCTCGCGTCGCACTAAACTATTCGTCGGGTTCGTAGAACACGCATCCTGCGTCTGGCTCTCGTATCTGGTCATAACCACGCTCCTTGTAGAAGGTTTCGAAATTCGACTGGTATTCGGGACGACTAAAAGGAAATTCTTCGTCGAACTCGCGTCGGAGGTTGAGGATTATCTTACTTCCAAGCGTTGGGGCGTACTTAGGCGCGAACGCTGCATGATACCAGTTCACAAGATGGCTTTCTTGAATGACGCCTCTAATCCGTCGCCCGAGCTGAAGTGCCACCCGCTTTATGGTCTCCGCTTCGGCATCGCGACAGACAATCACTATCTCTTCGGCAGTCGTATCATCGGCAACATCCTCGGCAACTTCCTCTGAAAGCGTTACATGCTTAACTTGCACCACGGGTCCGAAGTTTGCCCACATGTCTATTCCCCTGTCTGCCGCGTTAGCAACACCTGCACGAAACAATCTCGCATCGACACCGCGGCGTGGGGTTTCTTCAGACAGTCCTACGAGTAGATGAACGAGGTCTTTAAACTCAGGATAACTGGCAAGGTATTTAGGATCAACGGCAATTTCTATCGCGACATGCAACTCCTCTAAAACGGCGTTGAACAAAGCATAGACGGCTATCTCATAGGCTTTATCGATGCTGCGTTTCAGTGCGTCCTCAGAGCCGAAGTATTGTAGGAATTCCTCTATGCTAAATCTTTCTGTCGGCGTCTGCAAATACTGGCGAACTCGGAAAATAACCCTGAGCCGCCTAGCAAACTGCTGATAGATGTAGCGTTCAACAATACCCCCGTATTGAAGGTTTAGCTCTGCTAACTGTTTCAGAAACGGCGGCGGAACGGCGTTCTCTTCGAAGAGGTTGTCTTGGAATTTCTGCGAGGATGTACTGACACGCCCCACGAGCCTGCGAGTTATCTCGTCGCGCCAGCGTTTCGATAGGTTGCGGTAGTTTTCCCGATTTGCCAAATCCTCAATCTTTAGCTCCCCTTGTCTCACCCGATAGAGTATTTCAGCTACCTGAATCGGCTTATACATGTGAACGCGCTGTTTGCGAATAAACCGATCAAGGCGCTGCTTGATTGGTAATACCGCTGCTTGCGGCGAAGCCCTTCGTGAACTCTGTGGCATTCTCCTGAGATTATACCTGTAGGCGACGACACCTATTATGCAACAGCCTCCCTTTCATGCGAATCACAACCCTGCTATGCGTAAGAGGGGGACGCGCATCGCAC
>CAYYCA010000121.1:0-6537 GCA_964470265.1 uncultured Fimbriimonadales bacterium
TAGCAACTTGGGTTATAATTGGAGATGGGGTTGAAATCATGAACCAAAGATTCTGGTGGAGTTTGGGACTCGCGATAGGGTTGATCGGCGTCGGAACAACGCAAACAGGGGATTATTTTGTGGATCGCCTTCACGGCTTCAAGGTTCGTCTGCCTGAGGGCTGGAGTTGCTCGATAATCGGGAGCATGCCCGTTTTCTCCAAGCGGCACTGTTTCGTGGTTGTGGGCGGCGTGACCTACAAAGAGAGCCTTAAGGAGGTTGCGCAGAAGCTGACGCAGCATCTGGGCAAAATTCAACTGAATCAACCTCGTTTGGCGTTCCGCGCTATTCCGCAAGGCGTGCAAATTGTTGGCGAAGGGCTGGGCTATCCCTATGCCCTGAACCCGCTCGTTGCGCTGGAGCAGTCGCCCCCTCCACAACGCTTCGGCTTGATGGGGGTGCTTCTCAAAGGTAATCAAGTGGCGCTTATTGTGCTGTTCATTTTCCCAGAGGACGCTTCCGATGCCCTGCGAAACGAAATGCGCGAGCTGGTGCGCTCACTGCAGTTTCTACCCGCTTCAAGTCGCGTGAAATGGAAAGAACACATCTTAGAAGATCCTTACCTGGGGGTACCTTACGCCTCTCTCCACGCGCCCGAAGGGTATACTGTGGAAGGTCATCCTTTCCGACAAGGAGCCAAATACTACTATCGCTATGAGGTCAAGCAAGGTAATTTCGTTGCGCGCATGGATGCCGTCGACATCAACACCTCAATCGTAGGATACAGTGCCGTTTCGCAGCTCACTTACAACGGCAAAAGCGTCCAGTTGGAGGCAGGGATCGTTCTGAGTAGCCCTGAAGAGGCGGAGCAGGTTTTACTGAGCATCTGGCAGGCAGAAACAGATCGTGAGTGGCGGGTGACCCAGCGTAAGGTGCAGGAGCGCGAAGCGCCGTCGCCGTCTGTTCCTTGGGCTGTGCCCGGCGAGCGCAAGCGCTGGGGGATTGCGCTCACTGCGGAGAGCGGCGAGTTAGAACGCACCGCATATATGCTGGTGGATGTGTCCACTGCGATTCAGGCGGATCCCCTTGTATCCAGCGGTTCCCATCAAACCCAGCTCACCATCAACATGGCGCAATATCCCAAGCAAAAGCGCGAGGCGTATCAAGGTATCGTTGCGGGTATTGTTGGTTCAGTGCGCGCCAATCCAGAATGGGCGCTTAGGGCGTTTGCTGAGTTCACCAAAGAGAATCAACGCATCAACCAGCGGGTTCGCGAAATGCTGGGGCAGTTGCGCGAGGACAACAGTCGTATGGCGCGCGCTTGGGCGAACGCGCTTAGCGACCAGACCTACATCCGCGACCCTGAGAACGGCGAGGTGTTCAAGGTTCACAAGCGGGTGTGGGATACAAACAACTTCTGGCGCGACCCCACCTTCGGCGATATTATCGGGACAATCGGTAAAGAGACCAAGCTGGGCGATCTGCTGCGTGAGAAAGGCTGGAAGGTCATGGATGAGTCGCTTGCAGGGTTCCCCTAACGGGGGTACACTTCGGCATCGATGAGCGAGCTTTCGTGGCGCGAGGTGGGGCATATCGCGCTGCAGCTGCTGATTGCGATAGGGCTGAGCGCGCTGATTGGCTGGGAGCGCGAGCTGCGCGGGCGTCCTGCGGGCATCCGCACGCATGTGTTGCTCTGTTTAGGCGCGACGCTGATGATGATCCTCTCGCGCTCGTTCAGCGCGCAGGGCGATCCCGGGCGCATCGCGGCGCAGATTGTGAGCGGCGTGGGCTTCATCGGCGCGGGTACGATTCTGCGACAGGGCAGCGTCGTGCGCGGGTTGACCACGGCGGCGAGCCTCTGGGCCGTCGTGGCGATTGGCATGACCGTCGGGATGGGCACGCTGCAGTACTATGTGATTGCGCTGATGGGCACGCTCGCTATCTACGGCGTGCTGACCCTTTTGCGCATTCCCGAAGAGCGTATCCAGCTGCAGCATCGCCATCCGCAGCTGTGGGTCACGCTGGAGGCGCGGGCGAAACTCGACAGCGTGTTCGCCGTGCTGTCGCATCACAAGGCGGAGCTGCTCTCATTTCGGCAGGAGTTTCCTGAACTGCCGCACACGCGCGTCTACGCGATGGAAGTGCGGCTCCGTGAGGAAGGCTCCCGCGAAGCGATTCTGCACGACCTGCTCACGCTTCACGAGGTGCGCGCGGCGCACTGGGAGAACGGCGGATGAGAGCTGCGGTCATCGATATCGGCTCCAACTCGGTGCTGCTGCTTGTCGGGGAGCGCACAGAGACGGGCTGGCGCACGCTGCTCGATACAGCGCGCATCACGCGCCTCGGCGAGGGCTTCAGCGCGGAAAAGACGCTGCAACCGCACGCCATCGAGCGCACGCTGCAGGTCATCGATGAGTATCTGGAGACCTGTCGCTCGTTGGGGGTGGAGCAGGTGATTATCGTCGCGACCGCCGTCGTGCGCGAGGCGCGCAATCAGGAGGCGTTCGCCGAGCAAGTCAAACAGCGATTGCACAAACAAGCGCGCCTATGAACCGCTGGCAGCCCGCATGGTATACTTTCATCTAAGGGGATGATACGAATGCACAAACTGCGGATTGTGATAGCCGACGATGAGCCGATTATCCTGCTCGACCTGCGACAGATGCTGGAAGAGCTGGGCATGAGCGTGGTCGGGGAGGCGAGCGACGGCAAGCAGGCGGTCGAGAAGGTGCGCACGCTCAAGCCTGACCTCGCGATTCTGGATGTGAAGATGCCCGAACTGGACGGCATCGAGGCGGCGCGGATTCTGCACGAGGAGCGGCTCGCGCCTGTTATCTTGCTTACCGCCTACAGCGACAACGAACTGATTCAACGCGCGAAGCAGGCGGGCGTGTACGGCTACATCGTGAAGCCGTTCAAGCAAGCCGACCTGACGCCCGCTATCGAGGTCGCCCTCGCCCGCTATCAGGAAGCCCGCGAGCTGGAACAGCAGGTGGACGACCTGAAGGAGACGCTGGAGACGCGCAAGATTATCGAACGCGCGAAAGGCATCCTGATGGACACCTACGGACTGCGCGAGCAGGAAGCCTATCGGCGCATTCAGGTACAGAGCATGAACACGCGCAAGAGCATGCGCGAAATCGCCGAGGCGATTATTATCGCACACACGATTCAAAGCCCCACCCCATGAAACTCTCCGTTATCACCGACGAAATCGCCGACGACCTGCAGACCGCTCTGCAGGTCGCGCGCGAGTTTGCCATCGACGCGGTGGAGTTGCGCACGCTGTGGGGCGTGAACATCGCGCAGGCGGACGACGAAATCCTGCGCCGCGCCAAAGCGCTGCTGCGCGAGTACGGGCTGGGCGTCTGCTCGCTGGCGACGCCCGTGTTCAAGACCGATCTCTTCGGCGCGACGGAACGGGGTCCCCTGCACGCGGCGCAGGAAGCCGATTTAGCCGTTCAAATCCCCCTGCTGCAACGCTGCCTGGAAACCGCCGCGTTTTTCGACGCGCCCCTGATCCGCATTTTCGCGTTCTGGCGGGCGGGCGAACTCACGCCTGAGCGCGAAACGCAGATTCTGCGCTGGCTGGAGCGCGCCCTGCCCTACGCCGAACGCGCGGATATTAAGCTCGGACTGGAAAACGAGCATAGCTGTCAAGTGGGTACAGGCGCGGAGCTGGCGCAGGTGTTGAGCAAAATAAACTCGCCCTACCTGACGGGCGTGTGGGATCCTGGCAACGCCTTCGTGTTGGGCGAGGCGGCGCAAGTGGGCTACGCCGCGGCGCAACCCTATGTGGGACACATCCACATCAAAGACGGCGTTCGTCAGCCCGACGGCTCCGTTCAGTGGGTCGTCGTCGGGCAGGGTGAAGTCGGCTATGCGGAACACTTTCAACAAATCGCCCGTAGCGGATATCAGGGCTACCTCTCCTTAGAAACGCACGCGCGAGTCGAGGGCTTGTCGCAGGCGGAGGTCTCGCGCCAGTGTCTGCAGGCGATACAGCGGTTGATTCAGGCAACAACAGGAGGCGACTAATGGCTGGCATTACGGTACGCACTTTTCGGGAACTACTCAAAAAGAAATTAGTGAAGGGCGTTGGGCTAATCGCGCTGCTTGGTATCGCGGCGAGTATGGTGATTTTCTTCGCTATTCCCCCAGGCGCGCCGATACAACGCGAGGTAGCAATGGGCCTGGAGCAACCCGTCCTCAAAGTGGGCGATGTGACCGTCACCGAAGCGGACCTGCAAAAGTTCATCAACGCTCAGACCCAGAACAATCCGCCCACCGAGTACGGCGCGATACTCCAGATGCGCTATCAGACTGCCCGGAGCCTCGCTACGCAGCTCGCGATGACCCTCGAACTCGAAAAACAGGGCTATCAAGCGTCCTCCCGCGAAATCGAACAGGCGAGAGAGCAGTTCATCCAGTCGCAGATTGACGCCCTGAAACAGCAGCTGCTGCCTGAAGGCAAAGGCGATGACCGCGACCTGGACAAAGCCCTGCGCGAGCGCAACCCGAACATGTCGCTCCGACGCCTGCGCGAGCAAATCGCCGCCGAAGTGCCTGACCTGCAGTTTCGTATCTTCGTGACCCAGGACAAGTTCCTCAAGAGCCTGCGCGAAAAATACAATCCGACCGATGAACAGGTGCGCCTGATGTTCGAGCAGGTCTACCCTGCGCGGATTTTCGTGTCGGTGGAGAAGCACAAAGACAAGGCGGAGGCGCGCATCAAGGAAGCCCACGCCGCGCTGAAGTCGGGCAAGCCGTTCGCGGAAGTCGTCAAGCAATACTCCGACGACCCCGACGCGATTAAGAATCAGGGTGGGCGCGTCACAGGCAGCGGCTACTACGAGATTCAGGAGCAACTGAGCGACCTGTTCGGCGCGGAAGTCGCGAACCGCATCATGGCGTTCAAGCCCAATCAGGACTATACCGAGCCGCTTCAGGACAAGGAGAAAAAGGGCTACTATATTTACACCATCGCTGAACGCAAGATGGAGCCGCCGCCCGACTTCGACCAGAAAAAAGACCAGTACCGTCAGGCGTTTATCAACATGCGCGTCAGCAACGAGCAGCAGCGCGTGATGAACGCCGCGCAGCAGAACTTCAAGCCTGAATTCCTCGACCCGCTGCTCGCGCAATACGAAAAACTCACCAAAACGATGGGCATGCCCACGCCCGAGCGGCTGAAGACCTTCAAAGAGGTGAACGACGCGCTCACGCCGATTGTGAACTCCTCCAACCCCAATGTGCGCCTCGCCCAGTGGATGCAGATTCTCGTGTTGAACCAGCTGGTGCAGCTGCATAAAGAGACGAAAGATAAAGAGGGCGAGAAGAAGTATCACGAGCAACTCGTGATGGCGCTGAACCGCTTCTTCAACGAGGGCGGCGAGGATTTGAACATTCGCCTGCTGCGCGCCGAGATTCTGATCGAAGAGGGCAAGAAGAAGGAGGCGCTGGACGACCTGGAGATTGCGTCGGGGATGGTCGCCCGTCCGAGCGACTTCCCGTTCCTGTTTGGAATTGCCGAACTCTATGAGAAAGCGGGGCGCAAGGACCTCGCGCAACAGACCCAGAAACGTGCCCAGGACCTGCAGAAGGAACTGCAACGCCAACAGGAAGAGCAACAGAAGATGATCCAGAAGCAGCTGGAGGAACTGCGTAAGCAGCAAGAGGCGGAGCAGAAGAAACAGCAGGAGGCGCAGAAGAAGCAGGATCAGGGCGCGCAACAACCCGCCGCGAACGCCCCGCAGCAGGGCGGACAGCAACAGCCGAACGCAAACCCGCCGCAGCAGGGAAAATAGACTAAGAGATTCCTCGCTTCGCTCGGAATGACAGAGCGATTTTCGCGAAACTGAACCTGTCATTCCGAGCCGAAGGCGAGGAATCTCGGCGTAGGTAGCAACTTGGATAATACTTACACCGATTGTGGCTTCAAGCGAGACGAAAAACAGGCAGTCGAGCTGGGTGCGCCGCTGTTTGCCCTCACCCCCAGCCCCTCTCTCACAGCGTGGGAGAGGGGAGCCAAGCGTGTGCGCTGCGAGGGGCGTTCCCCCTCTCCCGCGGCGCGGGAGAGGGGTTAGGGGGTGAGGGCAGAATAATTGCAGCATCTGAAACCGCAATCGGTATAAGTACCTAAACATGCCTGGTACGATGGCGTCCCCGCCGTCGCACGGTAAGCAGGAATGTCGGTTTGGGCACGACGGCGAGGACGCCATCGCACCAGGAGATAATTTTTCGTGGGAGACGCTCAAAATGCGGGTTGCCGTCATCGGTTTAGGCGCAGTCGGAAGCGCCGCTCTGCGCTTTCTGGCAAGGCAGGGCTGCGAAGCCGTCGGCTACGAGCAGTTCACACGCGGACACACGCGCGGCAGCTCGCATGGCGAGAGCCGAATTTATCGCCTGACCTACGCCGACCCGTACTATACGCGCCTGATGCGCCGCGCGTTCGACCTCTGGCAAGCGCTGCAAGCCGAAGCGGGCGAGGAGCTAATCGTGCCCTGCGGTGTGCTGTGGATTGGCGATGCGACTGACCCCGAACTGAACGCAATTGCG
>CAYYCA010000122.1:0-6528 GCA_964470265.1 uncultured Fimbriimonadales bacterium
CGACGATGGCGGGGACGCCATCGTACCAAACCAGGGCGATTTCACCTTTGAGGGACTTACTAACTGAGGTTTCAAGTAGCGCAAATCGTCGGCGTCCCGCCAACGGCTTCCACCCTGCGTTGACGCGCCCTTCGGAAAGTATCCCCATGCTACGGTGAACCCGATGCGACGCTATCGAATCTCCGCGAAGCCACATCCCGTGTTTCGCGGCTACCGCAAGGGGGGAATCTGGTTCCCGAACGCGCCTGAATTCGTGCTGCTCGATGAAACCGAGCTATCCGACGCGATTCGGACATGCTCTCTGCTAATGATTGAGGAGGTGAGTTCGCATGAAACAGACGATTCTGCGCTGGGCGTGGAGCGTACTGAAACCGACGCTGATACAGTGGTTGAACGAGCGCGCGCTGCGGCTGCCCGCGCATCAACGCGACGCGCTCGCCCAACGCCTGCGCGCGCCCCTGCAGACCGTTGAACAGGTCGAGACCGCGCTGCGGCAGGTGGTTCTCTATCACCTGGAACGCTGGAACCCGTGAAGGAGGGCAGCATGGACTGGACGCAACTGATTCCGATTATCAGCGCACTGGTAGGGTGGGCGTTTCTGCTCACCCGCCAGATTCTGGCGCGAATGGACAAACTGGTGGAATCGGCGCAGCGTCAGGAGCAGGCGATTACTGACGAATTCATCGCCTACCTACGCGCGACCGTCGCCCGCACCGAGGCAAGCTACGAACGGCTCGAACTCGCGCTGGACGATGTGCGCGACGCGCTGATGAGCCTGCGCCACGCGATTACCCACTGGCAGGAGGCAAACAAGTCGTAGCGTCGGCGTCTCGCCGACGATTTGAGGTGACGGCTTATGCTCACGGTATCCCGCGCCGATGTGAAACGCAAACTGCGCATTACAACTAACGAATACGATGCCGAGATCGACGCGCTGATTAACGAAACACTGCCCGCGTTGCGCTACGCCATCGAGCCGGAGTATCTCAACGCCAGCGACGCAGATTTGCTGGCGACGCTGAATCTGGGCGCGCTGGAGGTGATTGCTGGCGAGATGTGCGCGACGCTCTATCGCGAGTTGGGCGCATGGACGGGCTTTCGGCTCGGCTGGCTGCAGGTCGAGCCGCCTGCCCTGCGCAACCCGCGCGACCCGTCGGGACTCAAAGCGCAGGGCTATGCCCGTCTGAAGCCGTTTTTGAAACGCGACGCGCAATTGCTCTTCGTCTATCGCGCCCGCGAGGAGGATGAGCGATGATTGTGCGCGCCTATCTGAACTACTGGCTGCGTCGCTATGGCGAGTCGTTTCAGGCAGGCGGGCAAACCTATCGCGGGATCTTTTTCCCACCGCCTGCGGGGCTGCTCCGCTGGTTATTCACCCAGAGCGAGCTGGACGCGCTGCCGCGTCCCTTGTGGGCGGCGGCGGTTGCGCCCAGCGTGAACCTGCCTCAGAACACAACCGTTCTCTGGCGCGGTGCAAACTATCGCGTGGCGCGCTCGGTAGAGTTCCGACTGAACGACGCCACAGTGTATCGTCTTCTGCTGCTGGAGCCGCTGGCGTAGCCCCTCAATCGGTTATGCGCGCTCGGAGCGTGGGGCGTTCGGCGCGTCGATAATCGCCTGAGGCGGCGCGTAGACGAACACATGCTCGCTCACGCGCTCCACGCTGCCCTCAATCGCGTACACCACACCGTTGAGGAAGTCGATCACGCGCTCGCGCACGCCCTGAGGGGTGGACGCCAGGTTAATAATCTGCTGCACCCCCTCTTTCAGCCCGTCCGCGGCGACTCGCGCATCCTCCAGGCTATGCACCTCCTTGCGGATGCATACATGATAGGCGTGGAATCGGCGATAGCGAATGTTCGTGGCGGCTGCGGGAACGGCGTCGCTCTCGTCCGCCTGTTCGCGGTTCAGACCCACCAGTGAACGCAGGCGCATCCACAGGTTCTGTCTGTCCTCGTACTGTTCCTCCATCTCCTCGTAGTAGTGGCTCATGGTTCAACCTCCCTGTCCCGTGGCTTGAGCGTCTCGCTCAAGCAAGGTTCGCACAGGCGGGGACGCCCGTGCTACGAACGCTCCCCAAAGAGCGCAGTTCCGAGACGCAGCATCGTGCTGCCCTCCTCGATGGCAATCTCGAAGTCGTGGCTCATGCCCATCGAGAGCCATTTGCGATTCGGCGCGGGCAACTGCTCATACAGGCGGCGCAGGCTCTGGAACGCCGCGCGGATAGCGCGTTCGTCGTCGGTATAGGGCGCAACGCCCATCAGCCCCTGCAAGGCGACGCCTGGCGTTTTTAGCGTCTCCTCGATGAGCGCGTGCGCCTCCGCCAGCGCGACGCCCGCCCTGCCCGCTACCTCTGCAAGGCGCACTTCAATCAGCACGGGTTGCACGACCTCTTTGCGAATCGCCACGCGCTGAATCTCTTGCAGTAAGGATACCCTATCTACCACTTGTATTAATGCAAACCGCCCCACAACATATTTGACCTTATTGGTTTGGAGATGCCCGATAAAGTGCCACCGTATATCGTGGGGGAGCGCGTCCAGTTTGGCGCGCGCCTCTTGCCAGTAGTTTTCGCCGAAGTCGCGCAGTCCGAGCGCGTAGGCTTCGGCGATTCGTTCAGGCGCGACGCCTTTGCTCACAGCAACGATGCGAATCGAGGCGGGGTCGCGTCCCGCTCGCGCACACGCGGCGGCGATACGCTCCTGCAACGCCCGCCAGCGTTCAGACAGGGATGTCATTCGTGTCGTTTTCGCTGGTCTGAGTTTCGGCAGCGTGCTGCGCGGCTTCAGCGAACGCCTCCTCCAGCGCGCCGCTCTTGTGCTTCTTGGCGAGCTGCTCAAGGCGTCCCGTCTCCATAAACCAGACCCGCTCGGCGATGTTCGTCGCGTGGTCGGCGATGCGCTCCAGATAGTGCGCCGTCAGCAGCAGCCACGACGCCGCCGTTACCTGCTCGGGGTGCGTGCGCATAATCTCCTGCAGCTGCGTGCGAATCCGTCGGTAGATTTCGTCCACCTCGTCGTCCTGCTGACACACATGGATGACCTTCTGCAGGTCGCGCTTGACATACGCCTCGATGCTCTCCAGCAGCATGCGGCGCGCGGCGTTCGCGAGGCGGGGAAGGTCTACCATTTGCTCCACAGGCGGCTCGTCCTGAATCTTGCGCGCGGCTTTGGCGACATCGACCGCGTAATCGCCGATGCGCTCGATATCGGTAATCATCTTCATAATCGTCCCGATGACGCGCAGGTCGCTGCCCATCGGCTGCTGCAGGGCAATCAGGCGCAGGCAGCTGGACTCAATCTCCACATCAATTTGGTCGACCTCGTCGTCGCGCTTGAGCACCTGTTCCGCGCGCTGCATATCGTTGCGCCAGAGCGCCTCCACCGCATCGGCGACCATCCCCTCCACGATGCTTGCCATCGCAAGCACTTTCGTCTCCAGCTCCTGCAGTTCTGCGTCAAAAGCTTGCCGCGTCATCATGGAGTGTTATTATACCTGAACGCGAGGGTTTTGAAAGAGAGAAGAGGCAAATCTTGTATAGGCGTCTGTAGGCGCCACAACCGATTGGTTTGAACAAGAAATAAGCGGAATGAAGCCCGAAATATCTGCAAAAAGGCGAAAAGGGCATTTATCAGCCGATAAAATGGAACAGAAGGTCCTCCTTGGGGTCTCCTTTGCCCTTAACATTTGCAGGAATGGGGGAGCGACATGCTAATATATACGCCACCCCGCAGGCGAGAGCAGGGACGCATTGACCACCATGCGCAGGGACGACTATGTGCCAGAGCAGTTGCAACTTGGGGAGGATGTCGACGCGGCGCGGTTGCGTCGGGCGTGGCGTAATGTGATTCAAGCGTTATTGCCCCGCATTCCCCCCTCCAGCCGTCGATACCTGGAAGCGATTACGCTGGCAGGCATCGAGGGCGATCAGGTGCGCCTGCAGCTGGACAGCGCGTTCGGGCGGAACTGGATTCAGCAGCGCTACCAGCGCGATTTGCAGGAACTGCTGAGCCAGCAACTGGGCTTTCCTGTCGCTATCGTCCTGATTGGCGAGGACGCGGCGCAGCCTGCTGAACCTGCGCCTGCCGTTGTCGCGCCTACGCCGACCGCAACGCCCTCGCCGTCTTACCCGACTCCGGAGTTCAACCCGAATTTCACATTTGAGACCTTCGTGGTGGGCAGGAGTAATCGTCTGGCGCACGCCGCCGCCCTTGCTGTCGCACAGGGCGCAAGCAACCGCTACAACCCGCTATTTATCTACAGTGCGCCCGGGCTGGGCAAAACACACCTGTTGCACGCCGTTGGGCAGGCGTATCTGCAGCGCGTTCCGAACGCCCGTGTGGTCTATGTCAGCGGCGAGGAGTTCTTGCGCAGCTATGTGCAGGCGACGCGCCAGCAGAAAGCCGATGAATTTCGCGAACGCTACCGCTCTGTGCAACTCTGGCTGGTGGACGATGTGCAGTTCATCGCGGGCAAGGAGCGCACGCAGGAGGAGTTCTTCCACATCTTCAACATGCTCCATGGCGCGGGGCGACAGCTCGTGATGACCAGCGACAAAGCCCCGCGCGATCTGATTGGCGTGGAAGAAAGGCTGCGTTCGCGATTCGAGATGGGGCTGTGCGCGGATATTGCGCCACCCGATCTGGAGACGCGCATCGCGATTTTAATGAACAAGGCGGAGCGCGACGGCGTGTTGCTCCCCTTAGAAATTGCCGAGTTCATCGCGGATAAGATTCAGTCGAACATTCGGGTGCTGGAGGGCGTACTGACCCGCCTGATTGCGCAAAGTTCGATTACGGGCGAGCCGCTCTCGCTGGAGCTGGCGGCGCAGGCGATGCAGGCGTATCTGGTGAACGCGCAGCCCCGCGCGCCGCAGACGCCCACGCTGGAACGGGTGCTGCGCATCGTGTGCGAGGAGCTGGGCGTGCCCCCGGAGGAACTGACGGGCGCCAGTCGGCGCGGCGAGATTGTGCAGGCGCGACAGATTGCGGCGTTCCTCGCGCGCGAAACCACCGGCGAATCGTGGACGCGCATCGCCGAGGCGCTCGGACGCAACGACCACACGACCGTCCTGCACGCCTATAAACAGGCGGAGCAACGGCTACGCACAGACCCCCGCCTACGCGAGCGAGTTCAGCGACTGCGCCAGCGAGTGGAATAATCCGATAGGCTTTATGGTGCGGCGACGCTCTCTGGCGGCGGCAGACTCAGCGCGTCGCGCAGCGCGTTTACCGCATCCTGCCAGGCGCGGAACTCCGTTTCGTTCGCCCCCAGGAGAATACAACGCTCGATTCGCGAGATTGCCTCGTGCAGGTAGTCGCTGATGGTCTCGGCGACGGCGTGGGCGAATTCGTCGTGCGAGATGCCGCTGAGCGGGCTGGGGATTGGGATCAGAAGCGTGCGCAGGGATTGATTGTGGGAGAGCGAGAGCGCGGCGCGCACCGCGGCGACCAGCGTCTCGCGTGAGGGAACGCGCCCTCCCTCCAGCGCGGCAAGATGCACCACAAACGGGTACGGCAGCGCGCCGCCTGCGGTAATTGTCGCGTCGCCCAGCGGAATCGGCGCGAGTTCCCGCGTTTTCGTCTGCAATATCAGCCCGCCGCGCTTAACGAAAGCGTCGTCAGGGCGCAGATTCGGCTCGGTGAACCGCCAGAACCCGTCAGCGGGCGTCTGCTGCCAGTCGCCCCGCGCCGCATGCAACATCGTGTGGCGGATTCGATACATCGCCCGATACGGCTCGAACCCGCGCTGGCTGATCCACTGCAAAATCTGCTGGAACGCCCAGCCGTTGACGGCGTTCGTGCAGAGGATTTTGAACTGATTAAGGCTTTGGGGGCGTTGCGCGATAGCCTGCGCAATCGTCCATGCGGTCTCTTCAGCGACGGCGCGGCGCAGGTCGAGCGTGTAATCCGCAAAGGCGACGGTCTGCATCCCTCGCTCCGCGGCGACAGCGAGCGCGTTCAGCAAGCCCTGCAGCTGCAGGCGCGCATCGGTCGTATACTGCGCGTCGAAAATGTTCGCATGCAGAATCTGCCTGAACTTCGTGCGCCCTGCGCCTGTGATTGCCACGCCCTGCGGCGGCAGCGGCGCACACGAGACCGCTTCCTGCTCCACCAGGTCAAACCCTGCGTAGTCGCGCAGCTGCTTGCGGAACCCTTTGGTCATGCGCATTGTGGCGTCGCATGCGAGGATCAGCCCGTCCGCCGCGACGCGATGCAAGCTTGTGTGGGGCAATAGGTAGAGTTCCACACGCGCGCCCTGAATCGTATAACTCGCGGCGGGGCGCACGCGCGTCATCCAGGGGTGGCTCGCCGTCCGTAGCATAGCGGGCAGATTATACCTGCTCCGTAGACGGAGAGGGGGGATAAGGTGAAGAAACTGGCGGATGGTGCGAGGTGTTTGAACTCAGGTGTTATAAGGCTTCGCTCCATGCGCCGAAGCAAAAAGGGACGACTTTAACCTTGAAGGACTTATTATACCGATCGAGAGTTCAAGTAGTACAAATCGTCGGCGGGACGCCGACGCTAC
>CAYYCA010000123.1:0-6526 GCA_964470265.1 uncultured Fimbriimonadales bacterium
GCCTTCCAGAAGCAGAACAGTTCGTAGTTGAGGTCGTTAATCCAGTACCGACGGTTCGGAAAACGCTGTCGCAGTGCAAGGAACACGGAACCGCCGCCCACCATCGGCTCGCGATACTCCTCGTAGTCAGGTACGAGCGGCAGGATTTGACTAATCGCTCGCGACTTGCCGCCTGGGAAACGCAGGGGGCTTCGAATCACGACCCTTCTCCATCCGATAGGCGCACCTTACAAGCAGGGCGGGCGGTGTTCACATCATAGGTAGCCCAGTCGTACACGGGCAGGCTTGCAGGTTGCCCATTAAACCGAAGGCTTTGGATAGTTCCCCGCAAGCGTATCACTGGACGCGCCATACACAAAGTATACCCTTGCGTCAGCAGGTACAATTCCCTTACCATGCCACGCCCGACGCTGGTGATTATCGACGGACACAGTTTGCTGTATCGGGGCTTTTATGCGACGCGCCCGCTGACCACCTCCGATGGACGCCCCACCAACGCCGTGTACGCCTTCACGAATATGCTGCTTTCTATGCTGGAGCAGTTCCAGCCCGACGCGATTGTGGCGGCGTTCGATGCGCCCGCGCCCACTTTTCGCCACGAGGCGTTCACCGAATACAAGGCGCACCGCCGCGAGACGCCCGAAGAGTTCCGCCCGCAGGTGGAGATGACCCGCCGACTACTGGAAGCGATGGGCGCAGCCACCATCAGCGAGGAGGGCTTCGAGGCGGACGACCTGGTGGGCGCGCTTGCCCGCTACGCCGTCGAACACGGCTACAACGTGCTGATTTTCACGGGCGACCGCGACCAGCTGCAACTCATCAACGACCATGTGCGCGTATTCGCCCCTATTCGCGGCGTGTCGGAACTGCAGGTGTTCGACGCCGACGCCGTACAACAGAAATACGGGCTGACCCCCGCGCAGATTGTGGACTTCAAGGCGCTCTGCGGCGACCCGTCGGACAATATCCCCGGCGTGCCGGGCGTGGGCGAGAAGACCGCCGTCAAACTGCTGCAGCAGTTTGGTAGTGTAGAGGTTTTGCTGCAAAACTTAGACAAAGTGGAGAATGAGAAATTACGCGAGGCGTTGCGAGCGCACGCCGAGCAGATTCGCAAGAGCCGCATGCTGGCGACGATTCTGGACAACGCGCCGCTGCCTCTCCATGAGATCCCGCGCTTTGAACTTACCCCTGAGCGTATTCAGGCGTTGCATCGCGTGCTGGAAGATTATGAGTTTCGCTCCGTGCTGAAACGGCTGCCCGCGCTGTTGGAGAAGTTCGGCGCAAAGGCGACGCCTGTGCAGTCGGTTTATGAAACGCTCACGCCCGAAGTGGCGCGCAACCCCGACGAGGCGACGCTCACACGCCTGCTGGAGGGCAGTGCGCCTGTCGGCGTGCGACTGCTGGGGCAACTGAACCGCCTGCGCGATGCGAGTGTGCAGGGCGTTGCGCTTGCTGTCGCGCCCGACCGCGCCATATGGCTTGATTTGGAGGGCAGCCTGTTCCTGCCAGAGCCGATGCTGCGCCTGCTGAATGATAGCCAGCGCACGCGCATCGTGTGGGATCTCAAAACGGAGTGCCTGCTGTTGCGGGGGGCAGGAATTGAGGCAAAACCCGCCCAGTTCGACGCGCTGTTAGCCGCCTACATCTGGCAGCCGAGCCGTTCTACCTACGCGCTGGACTGGCTGAGCGAGGATGTGCTAAGCCTGCGCCTACCCGACGACGAGAGCCTGCGTCCCGCCGCCGAAGCCTGCGCGCTGGTGCAACTGCAGCCCCGCCTGCGCGAGATTTTAGAGCGCGAGGAGACCCTGAGCGTGCTGGAACAGATTGAAATCCCCCTCGCGCCCATCTTAGCCGAGATGGAGTGGCACGGCGTGCGCCTTGATGCGCCCTACCTGCAGGAACTCTCGGCGCGGCTGGAGGTGGAACTCAACGCCGTCGCGCAGGACATCTACACCCTCGCAGGCGAGGAGTTCAACATCGGCTCGCCCAAGCAGCTCGGTTCGATTCTGTTCGAAAAACTCGGCTTGCCCGTCATCAAGAAAACTAAAACGGGCTACTCCACCGACGCAGAGGTGCTGCAGACCCTCGCCGCCGAGCATCCCATCGCCGCACTGATTGTCAAACACCGCGAGCTGAGCAAGCTGCGCTCCACCTACGCCGAGGCGCTGCCCAAGCTCATCAACCCGCTCACGGGGCGCATCCACACCAAGCTCAACCAGACCGTGACGGCGACCGGCAGACTCTCCAGCAGCGAGCCGAACCTGCAGAACATCCCCATCCGTACCGAAATCGGGCGCGAGATACGACGCGCCTTCATCGCCGACCCGAACTACCTGCTGCTGTCGCTGGACTACTCGCAGATTGAGCTACGCATTCTGGCGCATATGTCGGGCGACCCGATGCTGTTGCAGGCGTTCGAACACGGCGAGGACATCCACACTGCGACGGCGTCCATCTTGTTCGGCTTGCCCCACGAGCAGATTGACAAAGAGCTACGCCGCCGCGCCAAAACGGTGAATTACGCCGTGCTGTACGGCATGAGCGACTACGGGCTGTCGCAGGAGCTGGGCATCAGCGTCGGCGAGGCGAAGCAGATTATCGAGCAGTACTTCCAGCGGTTCCCACAAATCAAAGCCTTTACGCAGGGCATTCTGGAGGAGGCGCGCGAGAAGGGCTATGTGCGCACGCTGCTGGGGCGCAAACGCTACATGCCCGAACTGCACAGCGCGAACCGCAACGAACGCCTCGCCGCCGAGCGCGCCGCGATTAACATGCCGTTTCAGGGCACGGCGGCGGACATCATGAAACTCGCCATGATTCGCGTGCATCGCCGTTTGCCCGAAATCGAGCCGAAGGCGCGCATGCTGTTGCAGGTGCATGATGAACTGCTGCTGGAGTCGCCCGATTCGCGCGAACAGGTCGCTGAAGTCGCCCACGCCGTCCGCGCCGAGATGGAGCAAGCCTATCCCTTGCGCGTGCCGCTGACGGTGGAAGCCAAAGTGGGGCTGAACTGGCGGGATATGGAGGGAGTGTAGCCTATAGGGTATCCTATCTACAGGATGAGAGGGGTAATCTGGACGCTATGGATGGCGTGTGTGCTGGCGAGAGTGGGGGCGCAAGAGCTGGTCTCTGACATCGTTGCCGGGCGCGGAGTCGTGGGGCCCTACACACTCACCTGGAACCGCATCGTTGAGCGATCGGAAATCGTGCTGCTGGAAACTCGCTGGCTCGTGCGCGACGCCGACTACTGGATTGACTATACTGCAGGACAGATTCGCTTTGCTCAGCCGTTGCGCACGGGACAGACGGCGCGCGTGAGCTACCGAACTCAGCCGGGCGTCTCCCAGCGCAACACGAACCCCGATCTCGCGATTGAGACCGAGCTGGGGAGGCTTGGCTCAGCGGCGTTCAGTCTGCGCGGACGGCTAACGGGCGACCCGAACCGCCCCACCACCGATTTAGGACTGCAGGCGACCTGGCGGGAACAGGGACGCGAGGGCGAGGCGCTCTATCTGTTTCGCAATCCGCAGGGCGACGACGCGCCCAGCCTGTTGCAGCTCCGCTCCCAGTGGCGCACCGAGACGGGCTGGCAGGGCGGATTCCGACTCAGCCGTGTGGACAGGGACTTCGGCGACGCCCGCGCCTACGGACTGACCAGCGGGCAGCAGTCCGCCGAAGCGAACCTGCTTTATCAACCCGATCGCAACCTCCGCACGCGCCTGCAATGGAGCCTGCTGGAGCCGTTGCAACCCAATCAAGCCGCCCAGCAACGCTGGAGTGCAGGTTTAGACTATAAACTTGAACAGATACAGCTCGGTCTGGAACGCCAGATTGCCGAGCTAAGCAACCAGCCGGCGCAAGTGACAGACCGCGCTACGGTTCAACTCCAGCCTTCTGAGGTGATGCGCGTGCAATTGGAGCAACAGACGCAAGCGCAGGGCGAACGCGCGGTGCAGCAGACCCAGATTCGCACGCAGCTGGGGCAGGCAGTGGAGCTGCGCCACCGCACCATCGACGACTCGCAGCAGGGACGCACGGAAGAAAGCGGCGTGGGCATGCGCTTCGGAACCCAGACTGTGCAGGGGAGCGTGGGGCTGGAGCAACGGTGGCGCGAAGATTCGCAACAACGCGCGGCGCAGTTCGGCGTTCAGGCGCAGTTAGACCCCCGACTGCGCGTCGGCGGCGAGTTCGAAGCAATCGAAAACGCGGGGCAGATGCGCGGGTATCAGATACAGGCGCAGCCTGTGGACGGAATGAGCCTGACACTCAGCCAGCGTGAGTACGACGGCTTACGCGGGCTGAACCTGCGCAGTCAGCAACTCCAGTGGGACTGGCGACTGAGCGGCGGGCTATCGCTCAGCGGGCAGGTTGCGCAGCATCCCCTGCATCAGGGCGCGCCGCAGCCCCTGCAGACCGAGCAATATCAACTACGCTGGCGCGGAGGCGCGTGGGATGTGGAGGCAGGCTATCTGGAGCAGAGCCAGATTGGACAGCTGCTAACCGAGCGACGCTACACGCTCAGCCTGCGTCGTCGGCTCGACGCCGCCACGCTCCTGGGGCTGAGCTATCAGCAGTCCGAGTGGGAGCGCGACGCCTTCCTGCGCGAGGCGGCGATTAAGCTGGGGCTGATGCGCCAGCTGTCGGGTTTCTACCTCTCACTGGAGGCGCAGATGCTGCTCCCCCGCGCCGACATCCAACATCAGCAACGCCCGAATTACTCTGGGAGCTTACGGCTGGGGGTGCAATTCTGACAGGGTATACTCTTGCTGGCGAGGAGAGCCATGCGCTATAAGGTGATGCTCAGAAAGACTGACGAGGGCTACGCGGTCTGGTGCCCTGGCTTACCTGGCTGCTGGTCGCAGGGCGAGACTGAAGAGGACGCTCTGCAGAACATCCGCGACGCGATTCAAGCCTATCTGGAGACGGTACAGCAACTCCGAGGGGAAAACGACGAAGTGCGCGAAGTGGAGGTGCCCACCGCTCATGCCTAAGCTCGCAGGCGTGAACCATGAGCAGGCGGTGCGCGCCTTGCAGAAAGCGGGGTTTTGGGTGGAGCGACAGGGAAAACATATCGTGATGACAGATGGAATACGCATTTTGACGATACCGCGAGCAAACCCTATCAACGCCTACACAATGGGTGGGATTATCCGTGATGCCGGGCTTACAGTGGAGGAGTTCAAAGAGTTACTAAAGTAAACCTATGAGTCGACCCAGCTGGGATGAGTATTTTATGCAAATCGCGCACATGGTGGCGACGCGGGCGACCTGTCCGCGTCGCAGCGTGGGCGCAGTAATTGTGCTGGATAAACGGATTCTGGCGACGGGCTATAACGGCGCGCCGATTGGACTGGCGCACTGCACCGAAGTCGGCTGCCATATCGTGGCGGGGCACTGCATTCGCGCCCTGCACGCCGAGCAAAACGCGATTCTGCAAGCCGCGCTGAACGGCGTCTCCACCCGCGGCGCGACCATCTATGTCACCTGCCAGCCCTGCAACCACTGCGCTAAGATGATTATCAACGCGGGCATCCAGCGCGTGGTGTTCGAAGGCGACTACCCCGATGAGTTCGCGCTCGAACTGTTCGCCGAGGCGGGCGTGCAACTCCATCGCTATAAAGACGGTACAATTACAGAGGTCGATTTGACGCCCTTTAAACCAAAGCGATGAAAACGATAACGGCAGTATTTGTACTCTCGTTGCTCACGACCTATCTGTTGACCCCGTGGGTGCGGCGGCTGGCGATGCGGATGGGCGCGATGGATATGCCCGACGCGCGGCGCGTGCATACCGAGCCGATTCCTCGCTGGGGCGGGCTGGCAATCTATATTGGTGTGGCGGTGGGCATGCTCGCGGGACTGTTTCGCCTTTATCTGCTCGCGCCTTCAGATGAAGTGTTCCTCGGACGGGCTTTCCAGTTTCTCGGTCTGCTGTTGGTGGGGACAGGCGTGCTAATTGTGGGGATGCTGGACGACAAGAAGCAGTTCTCCGCGCTGATTCAGCTGGGCGCGCTGCTCTTGGCGGGGCTGGTAGTGCAACTGTTCGGCGTGCAGATCGAGGGGTTCGCCGCGCCGATTGGCGGCAAGTTCAGCGAGGCAAAATGGATTCCGCTCGGCGTGTGGACGATTCCCGTGACGGCCGCGTGGATTTTCGTCATTAGCAAGACGATGGACACCATCGACGGGCTGGACGGTTTGGCGGCGGGCGTGAGCGCGATTGCGGCGTTCGCGCTTGCGCTAATGGCGCTGCAGGCGGCGGATATGCTCGACCAGCCCTACCCGAACTGGCTGATTGCGATTACCGCCGCGGCGATTGCGGGCGCAGCGGGCGGATTCCTGCGCTACAACTTCAACCCCGCGCGAATCTTTATGGGCACGGGCGGCGCACAGTTTCTCGGCTTCATGCTGGGCGGACTGTCGGTAATTGGCGCGTTCAAGACCGCCACCGCCTTCGCGATTGTGATCCCTGTACTGGTGTTCGGGCTGCCCCTGTTAGATGCAGGACTGGCGGTTGTGCGCCGCGCCC
>CAYYCA010000124.1:0-6520 GCA_964470265.1 uncultured Fimbriimonadales bacterium
GGTACACTCAATTTTCGATGCACCTCGAACTGGTCTCCATCGGCACGGAGTTGCTGCTGGGGCAGATTGTAGACACGAACGCCGCGTGGCTCTCGGCGCGGCTGGCGGAAGTGGGCGTGGGGGTCTATCGACGCACGACGGTGGGCGATAACCTCGCGCGGATTGTGAGCGTGCTGCGTGAAGCGCTGGAGCGCGCCGACGGCGTGATTACGATTGGCGGGCTGGGTCCCACCGACGACGACCTGACGCGCGAGGCAATTGCGAGCATTCTGGGCGAGCCGCTCGTGCTGGATGAGGGCGAGGCAGCGCGGTTGAAGGCGTTCTTTGCGGCGCGCGGGCGCGAGGCGAACGAACGCCAGCTCCGACAGGCGATGCGCCCCGCAAGCGCACACCCCCTCCCCAACCCGAACGGCACGGCGCCCGGTCTGTACGCCGAGTGGCGCGGCAAACCGATTTTCGCGCTGCCCGGTCCCCCGAACGAGTTCGAGCCGATGGCGCGGGACTATGTGCTGCCGCGCCTCACGGAGCGGACGGGCGGGCGCGTGATTCGCTCGCGCGTGCTGCGCCTGTGCGGGATTGGCGAGTCGGACGCGGAAGCGCAGGTGAGCGACCTGATTCAGAGCGAGAACCCCACGCTCGCGCCCTTGGCGAAACTCGGCGAGGTGCATTTCCGCATCACCGCGCGCGCCGACAGCCCCGACGCCGCGGAGCAGATGATTGCGCAGATGGAGCATGCGGTGCGCGAGCGGCTCGGCAGGTACATCTTTGGCGTCGACGAGACCACACTGGAGCAGGCGGTGGTGCAGAGCCTCATCGAAGCGGGGCAGAGCCTCGTGGTCGCCGAATCGTGCACGGGCGGGCTGCTGGGACATCGGATTACCAGCGTGGCGGGCAGCTCGGAAGTGTTTCTGGGGGGCGTCATCAGCTACAGCAACGCGCTCAAGGAGGCGTTGCTCGGCGTGCCGCGCGAGGTGCTGGAAACGCACGGCGCGGTGAGCGAGCCGACGGCGCGTGCGATGGCGGAAGGCGTGCGCGAACGGCTCGGAGGCTGGTGGGGCGTCGGAATCACGGGCATTGCGGGACCTAGCGGCGGGACGCCCGATAAGCCCGTTGGGCTGGTCTACATCGGCGTCAGCGACCCGACGACGACAGTGGTCAAGCGCCAGATTTTTCCAGGCGACCGCGCCACAGTGAAGTATCGCGCCACGCAGTACGCACTGTGGCTGCTCTATCAGGGGGTGAAGCACGGCGGATGCGACTCTTTATTGCCGCACTGATTTCGGACGAGACGCGCGCGGCGCTGGCGCAGGCGCGGGAGGCGTTGCAGCGCGCCGCGCCCGACCGTGCTCTGCGTTGGGTCGCCCCAGAAAACTATCACATCACGCTGCTCTTTCTGGGCGAGCAGCCTGAGGAGCGCGTGCCGCACATCGTACAGGCGATGGCGGCGGCGCGAGCAGGCGTCCCGCCGTTCGAAGTAGGGATTCAGGGACTGGGCGTCTTCCCGAACTGGAACCGCCCGAATGTGTTATGGGCGGGAGCGCAGCAGGGCGCAGCGGAGCTGACGCGCATCGCGACTGCGTTGGAGAGGAGCCTGCTGCCCGCGCCGTCAGGCAAGCCGTTCCATCCGCACATCACGCTCGCGCGCCTCAAAACGCCCTGCCGCGACGCTGACGGGCTGAAAAAACGGCTGTTCGACGCTGTGCAACGCCTGCTGCCCGCCGAGTTCGGCGCGTTCGAACTCCGCGCGATGAGCTTGATGCACAGCACACTCACGCCGGACGGCTCCGTCTACACGGAACTGGAGCGGGTGGAGCTAACTGGCTGAGCCTCTTGAGCTACTCTCGTGCGTTGCGGAGCATACGCCGCGCAAAAAGCCATCCCGCCGCGCCGAAGAGTGCCCGCCTCCTGTGTTCTACTTGTACTGGCTCCAGAAAAACTTGCGTCATCGCCACATCCCGATGGATTTTTACTTTGTTTTTGTGGAATAACCTTCTGGGAGCAGCGTGATGCAGAGCTGGACGCAGGCGATTTTGTGGTTGAGCGCGGGACTTTACGGCTACCTGATTGTTCACCACGCCCTGCAGGCATATCTTTCGCGGGAGCGGGCGCGCAATCTGTGGCTGATTGCGTTCCTTGCCTGCTGCCTGATATTCAGCTTTGTGGATGTACGGATGTATCAGCCGACGCCTCAGCCGCCGCCCAACGCTTACGCTTATGCGATTGGGCAGTTCATTGCTTCCGCTTTCTGCGCTGTGCTGTTTGTGCAGATACTGGACGATTTGCTCAATCTGGGATTGCGCCGCTGGACGCGCGCGCTGTGGCTCATTACCGCGCCGCTGCCCCTGTTCGCGCTGCTGGGCTGGATTGTCGTTCCCACCTTCGAGCCGCGATCGATTGTGCTGGGAGGCTACTACATCCAAGCCGACAGCACGCCGTTGGGAATCGCCTATTCTGTGATGTATCTGCTCGCCTTTCTGGGGGTGTTTGGGGTCGCTTTTGGGCAATGGCGGCGGCACAGCCCGCAGGATCGCGCACTGCTCGGCGCACTGAGCCTGATGGTTCCGCTGGTGACGGCGGATATGCTCGTCTACTACGGGATGGTCGCTTTCCTGCCGACATGGAACTACAACTACTGGGTGGTGTCGCTCGCCTTCTCGTTGCGCCTGAACACGCAGATTTATCAACTCACCAGCGAGCTGGAGCAGGCGAACCGTGAACTGCAGGACGCCTATCGGCAGATGGTGGAGCAGGAACGGCTCAGCACGATTGGACAGGTGGTGCGCGGGATTGTTCACGACCTGAAAAACTTCTTCAACAATGTGCAATCGCTCTCCGATGTGGGAATCATGCGGGCGCGCAGGGATCCGCAATTCGATTCCACGCGCTATTTTGAAAACATTCGCAACGCCACCCAGCAGGCGCATCAGTATCTGATAGACCTGCTGGCGATGACGCGCGAGGAGGGCGATTTGGAGCTGACCGAGGTTGCTCCTGCGCAGATTGCCCGTGAAGTGGAACAACTTTCAGGCGCGCGATTGCTGAACCCACCTGTGCAGATTGTGAACCACATTCCGCTGAACCTGCGCATGCAGGCGGATCGCCGCTACCTGATGCAACTGTTTCTGAACCTAACCCTGAACTCGATTCAGGCGATGCGCGAGTGGGACGGCGAGCGACGCATCGAGTACGAATGGATCGAGCATCCCGAAAAGACGATCCTGGTTATACGCGACACGGGACCGGGCATGCCGCCTGAGGTACGCGACCACCTGTTTGAACGCGCCATTACCACGAAACAGGGGGGTAGCGGTATCGGGCTGATGCTGGTACACCGGGCGGTGGAGAAACATCAGGGCGCGATTCAGGTACAGTCAGAGGTGGGCAAAGGCGCAGCATTTGTGTGCGTGTTCCCAACGCCGCCTGTACTGGAGCCGACGCCGCACGAGACACTGGTGAGCGCGGCTTGATTGTTAGTGGGAACGCCCAATTAGGCTTCAGTGAGAGAAGGCGTAATAGTTTTGAGTTAATAAAGTTCCTCAAAGGTTATAACGCGTCCCCGAATCGGTTGGGCGCGGGAACCCACACCCCTCGCGGAGAGGCGCGGTTCCCGCGCCCTGCTTCGCGCAGGGGGGATTAGTGGGGCTGATAAGGGTACACAGTTCTAACTCAACTTTAGGGGCAGACAGAGAAGTTTTCCGCACGCTGCTTATCTCACCCCCCAGCCCCCTCTCCGTAATGGGGTTTGAATAATAAACTGACCATTCCCCCCTCCTTTCGGTTCCCCTCGCGCAGCGGGGGGAACCAAGCCCTGCGCGGTCCCCTCTACGCAGTAGGGGGAACCGAAAGGAGGGGGCTTGGAACTCGCTTCTGACCCTTTGGCTGTCATAGTGCCTGTCTGGTCAACTATATATTCAACCCCCATAAGCCGTTCCTGTGCAAGCGAGATCCCTCCTTCGCGCGGTCTTAGCCCGCGAAGGCGGGGTTCGTTTGCAAAGAAACGGCTTCACCCGACTATTAGCGTTTGTACGATTCCGCCACTTGCCTGAGAATTGCTTCAATCTTCGCCACCTGAGACTGCACCGTGAACGATTTTAGAACGCGCTGGTGGGCGTTCTGGGCGCGGCGGGCGCGTTCGTCGGGGTTCGCAATCATCTCGATGAGGGCGTTCGCCAGCGCGTCAGGGTCTTTGGGAGGAACCAGCCAGCCCTCGACGCCGTCAGTAATCGCCTCAGGGATACCGCCTGCGTAAGTCGCCAGAACAGGCAATTCCACCCACATCGCCTCCAGCATCGCCATCGGCAGCATATCGCTCAGGGTCGGCAGGGCATAGAGGTCTAACGCTTGCAGAAGGCGTGGCACATCCTTCCGCTCGCCGAGCCACAAGACATTGTCCGAAACGCCCAAACGCGCTGCCTCGCGCCTGACCTGTTCGCCATAGCGCGGCGGATGGATGACGCCTACCAGCAACACGCGCACGCGAGGATACCGAGCGACCACTTTCGGCAAGGCGCGCACCAGATAAATCTGCCCCTTACGCGGGATAATGTTGCCAATCACGCCTACTACAAAGTCCGTCGGCGATAGACCCAGTTCGGCTCGCACCGCCGCCCGCGCGCCTTTATCGGGCACAACAAGTCGCTGTGGATCCACAAACCCATGCACCGTGCTGATGCGCGATGGGGGCACGAAGTTGTGCGTAATGTGATAGCGGCGCGTCTGCTCGGAGACGGCGATGATGTGGTGCGCCAGCCGCCAGTGGAAATGCACTGTATGGGCATGGGCGCGCAGCACGGCAGGGACTTTCGCCATGCGACTGAGCCATACCGCGAAATTGTTCGCGCCGGACATATGCGCCAGCAACACTTCTATCTCATTTTCGCGCACAAACTGCGCCGCGGCTCTCAGGTCGCGCAGGGGCAGGCGTTTCATGCGGGACTCTTGCGTTGGCACGCCTGCCGCCCGCGCCTGCTCCAATACCCACGCGCCGGGCTTGCTCATCAGTGTAATCGCGTTCCCGCGCCGGTGGAGTTCTTTGGCGATTTGCAGGGCATGCACGGTCGCGCCGCACGCCGTCACGCCCGACACAATTTCCAGAATG
This sequence comes from uncultured Fimbriimonadales bacterium, assembly GCA_964470265.1. Classification (GTDB taxonomy): domain Bacteria; phylum Armatimonadota; class Fimbriimonadia; order Fimbriimonadales; family GBS-DC; genus GBS-DC. Next base: position 5,099 of record CAYYCA010000124.1, read on the forward strand.
CGCATCGCGCATGAGGATACCCCGCTCGTGGCGGGAGAACGCGAACGCCCAAAACATCGGGGCATGCCTACAGCGCGCGCACTTCCACCGTGAAACGCACCTGCGCCGAGCCTCGTGCAGGGACTTTCACCGTCCACTGCGCCGCAGTCGCCGACAGGCGCGTGTGGCTGTGAGACGACTGCAGGATCCGCCACGCGCCGTTGAACGGTTGCACGACCTGCACTTCTGCAGGTTGCGCTTTCGCGTTGCGTAGGGTAATTTGTACTTCATAGACCGTCACGCCCTTCGCGCGGGCGGTTTGCTTGAGAGGCAGCCACTCGCCCGTGAGGTCGAAGGCGCGTCCATAGCTGATTTCGGCGCGTCCGCCGCTTGGGGTTGCAGGCAGGTTGCCTGCGCCTAAATACTGGAGTGTTCCGTTCGCGCTCAGTTCATAGACGCGCACGCTGCCGCTCAGTCCCGTTTGGTTCGTCACCGTCGCCCAGAGCTGCAACTGTACCTGGGAATCGCCCCGCAGAACCATCACATAGTCGGCGTCCCAGTCCAGCCCGCCTATCATGTAGCTCACGCGGAGCGTCGCCTCGCCCGCCTGCGAGGACTGCACCTGCACGCGCAGCGCGGGCAGCGTCGAGTCGCCCGCGTCGGCGGGGAGAACCAGCACGCCGTGCGGGTTGACATAGAGACCGTCCCCCAGACGCCCCTGCACGGTCTCGCGCCCCGCAACCACAATCCCGCGTTCATCCACGCTCAGCAGCGTGCCTTCCAACTCCTCAGAAAACTTCCCGTCGCTATCGTAGCGGCGCACACGCACCGATTTGCCGATATAGCGGCGCAGCAGTGCGTCTGTGCCCTGCACGCCCATATCGTAGCCGTGCGCAAGGATTTCAGGGCGCAACCCGCTCCGCCTATCCCAACCGAGCAGCACAGAGTTCGGGTCAATCATCGGCGAAACCGCATACAAAACCGCCTCGTTCGCCCCTGCCTTCAACGACAACGGGCGATTTTCAGTAACCAGCGCGAAGTTCTGGTCGTAAATGGTCAGGGCAATCGAATCGCGGCTCGTGGAAACGAACGGGGCAGATGGGCGTTCATCAGCGTACACAAGGCTCAAAGACACGCTGTCCCCAACAGATTCAGCAAAGGTCTCATAAGCTCCCTCCAGCATGGAAGATACCCGCGCAGAGGGATTTTTTCATTCACCCGAGGCTTGCCAACCTCTCCAGAAATTGCCTGAGCGGAGCGAAGGCAGGATGATCGACTGGTACATAGCTGCGTCTCCTGAAGCATGATACCTGTTGAGGCGGGAGGCGACGTTTGCAGAGGAGGGGACCCTCCCCTGACTTAGCAGGGGAGGGTGGAGCACTTTGGGATTACGGCTCGCCCTGCTGACCGAAGTTGAATAGCACGACGAGCAGATCTGCGTCG
>CAYYCA010000125.1:0-6471 GCA_964470265.1 uncultured Fimbriimonadales bacterium
AGCTGCGGCAGCCGTCCGCCGCCGGGTACCTCCAGAAAGCCTGTGATGACGCTCACCTCAGGCTGAATCTGCAGGGTGATAGAGTTGTCCTCGTGCACGCGTGGCAGCACCTTCAGGATGATTCCCGCTTGCACGGAGTCGGTCTGCACATTCGCGCCCTGCGGCGTCTGCTGGATGAGCTTGACATAGTTCACCTCGTCGCCGATGAAGATGGTCGCGGGGCGTCCATCGAGGGTGGCGACGCGCGGGTTCGCCAGCAGGCGGTTGCGACGGTCTTCCGCAAGCGCGTTCAGCGTCACCGAAAAATCAATGGGCTTTTTGACAATGGTAAAGTCTAGTCCGAGTTGCCCATCGCGATTGAATCCAATCCCTTGCTGGTTGGGGGTGTTGGTTGTGCTGTCGGGCAGGGGGAGCTGGTTCACACTGCGGTCGAGCGTATTAATGTTGCCCGACTGAAGGATGTTCCAGCTCAGCCCCAACGATTTGAGGCTGCCTTCCGACACATCCAGCACGCGGGCTTCGATGACCACCTGCGGCTGCTTCACATCGACTTTGCGCAGGATTTCGAGGGCGCGCAGCACCTCACGCGCGGTGCCGACCAGCACGAGGGTGTTCGGGGGTTGTTCGCCCTGTGCTGCGCCTTGCGGCCCGCCCTGCATCGGCGCGCCCATTTGCTGGGCGGTCTGGCTCGGCGTTTCGCCGCCCGTCATACTGCCCGGAGCGCCGCCACTCGCGCCCACGCCGCCGCGACTGAGCAGCGCGTCCGGTCCCAACGAGACTTGCACAGTGGGAACCAGCTGGCTCACGATACGGGCTAAGTCGCGCGAGTCGGCGTACTTGACGCGATAGACCTCCGTCACGATTTCCACACTGCCCGTGAGCTGCTGTTCGAAGGCGTACGCCGCCTCGCGGGCGCGTTCCACCGTCTCGGCGTCGCCCTCCACAAGCAGGTAGGTCGCATCCTTCTCGCCCGAGGGGGTAATCTTCAGCTCAGGGAAACGCGCGCTCAAGTAAGTGGCGATGTCGGCGGGCTTCGCGACTTTGAAAGTGAGCGCCTCGACGGTTTTGGGTTTGGGCGGTTCCGCAGGGCGCGACGGCTCCGTGCGAAACGCCCGGAGCGACTCCTCTGTGCCCACGATGTAGGTGTTGTCGATCTTTTCGTACCGATAGCCGCTCAGGCGGGTAATCAGGTTCAGCGACTCTTCCACTGTGAGGCGGCTGAGGCTGACCGTGACTGTGCCTTTCACATCGGGCGCGGTGATGATGTTCGCGCCCGACTGAATCGCCAGCGCTTTCAGCACATCGCCGATTTCGGCGTTCACGAAGTCAAGCGAAACCGTGATTCGGGGGGGCGTTGGGGGCGTGGGCGCGGGACGATAGGCGACCGTTTCGCGCGGCTTGTCGGGTTCCGGCGTGCTGGTGCGCGAGGGCGCGACGGTCTGCGCGCTGGCGACGACCGTCTGCTTGGGTTGCTCAATCGGCTCCAGGGGCGGCGGCGTCTCGCTGACCGCCTCCGTCGGGCGCGCCTTGCCGAGACTCACTTGCCAGCCCGTCGGGGTCTGCTCCAGCGTGTAGGGCTGAGTCCCGCGCATGGTGACCACCACGCGCACCTTGGGCGGGCGGTTGGTGTACCAACCGTAGCGCAGTTTCGCGGCGTGCGGCGTTTTGAGGCTGACCTCCTGCCCGCGCCCGCTGAAACGCGCGTTGAACTCCAGCACGAGGAACTGCTTGCGCCACACGCTCACGCTGGGGCGCGCCAGCCGTTCCCCAGAAATTGTGATCAGGGTCTGTCCCCGCTCCTCCGAAACGCGCACAGATTGCACCACCTGCCCGTTCAGAAGCGCAGGCGTCAGAATCAGTGCGCTCAACCAGCAGAAGATTACAGGATACTTTCGCGTTCTCATGGTGTGTTGCCTCCATTCGGGGCGGTCGACTCGCCCACGCGGACAGTAAGTTGCTGTTTTCCTTTACGCAGGACGATTGCGCCGCGCTGGATGCTAACGACGCGCCAGCCCTCTTCGAGCAGGTCGCCCTGTTTGACGAAGCGGCGGCGTCCGTCCGTATCGGCGAGAATGGCGACAGAGTTCGGTCCTTGAACCACGCCCGTAATCTGGTAGTTTGGATATTCGGGTTCCGCAGGCGGCGCGGTTTCGGCGGGCTGCAGCCCAATCTGTCCGCCGGGCAGGGTCATCGGCGGCACGGGGGGCGTTCCCGCGATTTCGCGGCGCGGCGCAGGATTATCACGCACCACTTTATTGCTCTCAGGTGGGGTCTGCGTCCGCACAATCGTCGGGCGGAAGGGGTCGCGTGGCGAGAGCGGCGGCAACTGAATCCCTGTTGGGGAGACCGCCTGAGACGCCTGTCCCGCTGCGTCTGATGCGACTGAATTCGTCGCGGGCTGCGGCTGCTGGTTCGTCTTTGGCGCGTCCCCGCCGGCAAGCAGCCCCCCAAACTGCACGACGCCAATCGTAATCAGCACGGCAAACAGCGCCGCCACAATCAGCAACTGTTTCGGATTCGTTGATTTCTTCGCCCCGCTGGTCTCGGTGTTCGCCATGCTACCCTCCTGTTTGCGTGGTCGCTGCGCTGGGACGCGCCTGCGCCGAACGGAAGATGAACGCCTTCACAATCATCTTAATCTCCAGATCGGGATTCTCGTTCGACTGCTCCGCGCCTGACTTCGCCTGCGCGTTCAGGCTCTGCACCGCTAATATTTTCGGAAAAGTCTCCAGCGTTTTTAGCAGGCTCATCAGGTTCCAGAACTTGCCGCGCAGCTGGATTTCGAACAGCTGCTCGTCGTACGGCTTCGGCGGCTCCTTTTGCGCTGCATCGGGCTGGTCTGGGTTCTGCGGAAGTTTGGGGGGCGGCGCTTGGGGGCGTATCGAAACAATCTGCAGGTTGCGCTGGAGCGCGGTCTGCTCGAACTGTTTGAGCATCGTGGGCACATAGGCGGCTTCGCTCACGCCGCGTTCGAGGAACTGCAACTCGCGGCGTGTCGTCTGCAGCTGCTCTACCGTCTGTTGCAGCTGGCTGGCGGCTTGCTGCGCTTGCTGCAGTTCATTTTGCCGATTCTGCAGCTGCTCTTGAGCAGATTGGACAGCGCTCCAGGGAAGGTAAAGACTGCCTGCGCCGATTGCGACTGTGCCGACGATAGCGACCCCCAGCAGCTTAGCAGCGCGTTGCACTCGTTGAATCCGTTTACTGACCGCCACTTTGGGTTCCCTCCTGGTTCTGGGGTTGGGTTTGCGCTGTGCCTTTGATTTGCGCTGTAACCTGGAACTCCACTGCTGACTGCTGCTCCGTCAGAGTGCGCTCCTGACTGTAATCAAGGCGCACCTGCTCCAGCTCGGGGTGCTGATTCAGGCGCAACATGAACTCGCCGACAAGTTGTTGGTTCTCGGCGACACCTTTGAGGGTGATTTCCAGCGGTTTTTTGGGATCGGCGCGTTTGCCCAGCTCCACGCCCGTCAGAAAACAGCCGTTGGGGGTGTGCTGCGAGAAATGCTGGAACAGCTGCTGCCAGCGTCCTGTGTCTTTTCGGGCGTTCTGGAGCGTGCTGACGAGGGGTTGCAGCGCGCCGAGTTCCGCCTGAACCTGTTTGAGCTGTTGCACCGTGGGGCGGAGTTTGACCATCTGCTCTTCCACGCGAGCACGTTGCATCGTTAACGCGCCGGCATACAGCAGCAACCCCGCCCAGCCCGCGCCCACCAGCGCAGCGATGAGCAACCAGCCCAGCCCCAGCAGGCGGGTCTTGCGCTCGGCAAGGCGGCGGAGTTGCTGTTCCTGTGCAATCAGATTAATCACTGCCATCGAAATCCCTCCTTACGCGGCGGCTTCAGCGGGAGCGGGCGTCTCCTCAACGATTGGCTCCACGAACGGCTGCGCCGCTTCGGCGGGCGCGAGCGCGCTGCCCAACACCGTCGCCCAGCGTGCGCCGCTTTCAATTTGCTCGGGATGCACATTCGTGGGTTCGATTGCGTCGCTGCTGAACGGATCCAAAACCTGTGTGGGGATGCCCAGCTTATACTCGAAGTAGGCGGCGACGCCGTGCATCTGCGCTCCGCCCCCGTAGAGGTAGAGCCGCTCGATACGCCCTCGCTCCCCCTGCGACTGATATTGCGACTGATAATAGTTCAGCGAGCGTCGAATCTCGCGAATCAGTTCATCGACAATCGGCTGAATCAGGCGCAGCGGCGGGTTCTCCTGAGGCTGTCCCGTCCGAATCAGGTCGCTCAGGTTCAGACCGTGTTTCACCTGCTCGGCTTCTTCTTCACTGTAGTTGAAGTAGCCCTTGAACGCGGCGGTGAAGGTGTTGCTCGCAATCGGGATAAAGCGCGTCAATACGAGCGTCGTGTTGCGGGCGACCGTAATCTGCGTGTGTTCGCCGCCGAGGTCGACCAGCGCATAGGCGTAGGGGAGCGACGCGCCGTACACCGCCTGCAATGTGCGCAGCGCGGCGAACGGTTGCAACTCCAGCACCTGAGGCTCCAGCCCTGCTTTCTCCACCAGTTCCAGCAACGGCTCGGCGGTGGAGCGCGGCGCGGCGACGAGCAACACCTCCATCTGTTCGTCGTTGCCCGACGGTAATATCTGGAACCCGATGAGATGCTCTTCGGCGGCGGAAGGCAGGTAGCGCGTCGCCTCGAACTGAATCGATTTTTGCAGGGTTTCGGGCTTCATGCGAGGCAGTCGTACGGGACGCGCCGTGGTCTGCGGACCGCCGACCGAGAGCCACACATGTTTTTGCCTGACGCCTGCGCTGGCGAGCGTCGAGCGCAGGGCTTTATAAACCGTGTCAGGGTCTAAAATCGCGCCTTCGCGCACAGCGTCGGGCGGGAGCGGCGTCTCGGTCAGGCGTTCGACGCGCAGCTGGCGCCCCTGTAGAACCCCTGCGCACAGCTTGACGCTGGTCGCGCCGATATCGATCGCCAGCACGGATTCCGTTCGGGCAGCTTTACGCGACATGGGTCTCTTCCTCCTTCACGACGAACTCGGCGGCGCGCTGCGCCAGCATCCACTCGTCGAGCGCGTTTTTCAAGAAACGCCACTTGCCATCCACCTTGAACGCGGGGATGTCGCCGCTCTCTGCCAGCGTTTGCAGTTCCGTCGTGCGCAGACGCAGGTAATGAGCAGCTTCGCGGAGGGTCATCACGGGGTGCAGGTTCCGCGCCATCCACTGCAGCAGGTCGTACAGCTGCTGATTGGTCAGGCGCACCTCGAAGCGCACCGTTTGCACGCTCTCGGTTTCCTCCGCGAGCGCAGGAACGGACGCAGACGCGGGACTTGGCGACGCCTCCTCTACGGGCGTATGGAAGCGTTGCTGCGACGCCATCCGAATCGCATCGACCAAGTTCATCCTCACCACTCCTTGCCCTCGTAGTCCTGAATCACGCCGTGCATCAGGTAGCCGTCGATAACCTGTACCTTCTGCGCCATGCCAATCATCAGCGCGTTATCCGCCAGCTGACAAATCAGGCGCGGGTAGCCCCCGGTGAACTGATAGAGTTCGTACAGGGCGTCAGGCGTGAACGGGATTCGCTCGCCCGCGTAGCCCGCCACGCGCATGCGGTACTCAATCAGGTTCGCCGTCTCCTGCTGATCGAGCGGCTTCAGCACATGACGCACCGCCAGACGCTGCTTCAGGGCGGGCACGCGCTCCAACTTCTTCTGCAGCTCCAGCTGCCCCAGCAAAATCAGGCTGATGAGAAACTGGTCGTTCATCTGGCAGTTCAGCAGCAGGCGCAGCTCCTCGAAAGTGTTCGCAGAACGGATCAGGTGCGCCTCGTCGATCATTAGCACGGCGCGCTGCCCATGTTCGTACATGCGAATCAGATGCTCGTGGAGTTGCTGCACGAGTTGCTGGCGGTTGCGGGTGTGCGTCTCCACGCCGAGCTGGTGCAAAATCTCCTGCAGGAGCTGGATGGGCGTCAGGATAGGGTTCACAATCAAGGCGATTTTGTATTGCACGGGGTCTAAAATCTCGATAATCTTGCGACTGATGGTCGTTTTCCCCAGCCCGATGTCGCCCAGCAACGCGCCTGCGCCCCGATTGCGCGTGATGGCGTAATGCAACATCACCAGCGCGTCCTCGTGTTCCTTGCTCATATACAGGAACCGTGGATCGGGCGTCAGTGCAAACGGCGGCTCGGTCAAACCCCAGTAGGCTTCGTACATAGCTTGCCCTCCCTATCAGCACGCGAACGGCTGATAGTGTTGTTCCACAGACGGTTCTGGGGCAATTATCGGCAAAAGAGCGGGGTTCTGTAGAGGGCGAGCGGAGGAGCGGGATTTGAAGTCGTCGGCGGGGATGCCGACGACTGATGTTTGTCACTTCGACGAAAAAGTACAACATGTAGAAGCGCGCTGCCTCGCTGACACACAAGATATCGCATAAAACGCGCAAAGTGACAAACTTCAGTCGTCGGCGGGGACGCCGACGCTACGCCTGCATTTCTGTAGCGTCGGCGTCCC
>CAYYCA010000126.1:0-2036 GCA_964470265.1 uncultured Fimbriimonadales bacterium
TAGGGGGAACCTGAAGGAGGGGGTTCCAAAGATTGACGCGAGGCGAAACACTATTCCTTTATCTCAAACACTTTCTGTCGGCTGGTCCTGCCTGCGATGAGCTGGATTCGCGAGGGTGCGACAGCGAAATAATCTGCCAGTAGCCGAATGACGGCGCGATTCGCTTCGCCGTCGGCAGGGGGCGCAGTGACCTTCGCCACGAAACTGCCATCGGGCAGAGGTAAAAGCTCATTGCGCGAAGCGCGCGGGGTCACCTTAACACGAATCTGACGCGGCATGGACAGGCTCCTCCGTCGCTTCCTCAGGCGGTTCGGGCAGCTCAAGGAAGTCCGCCTCGCCATAGAAGAAGTGCAACAGCCGCTCGATAATGATTTTCAGGGTGGTGGCGACGGGCACGGCGAGCAACATGCCCCAGATGCCCCAGTTCGCGCCCACCACAATCGCAATCAGCGCGCCCAGCGGACGCAACCCCACCGCCCCGCCCAGCAAACGCGGCGTGATAATCAAATCAAACAGCGTGTTCACCGCCATCGCGCCCGCCACCACCACCACTGCATGCCACACAGTGGGCAACGACGCCACAAAAAACAGGGGATGCGCGGGACCGAAAATCAGCGTGAACACAAACGAGCTGAGCGCAATCAAGAACGCCCCCAAGTAAGGAATGGGGTACAGAATTGCCGCCAGCACGCCCAGCAGCACCGGGTTCGGCGCGCCCGCCAGCCAGTAAAAGAGCATGCTTACCGCGCCGTAGGTCAGCGACGCGGTCACGATGCCCCGAATATAGCGGAAAAAGAGCGCGCCAATCTCGCTCATCAATTGCTGTACAGCAGGACGCTGCGCGGGCGGAACCATAAATAGAAAGCTGCGGTGAATGGCTGGCATGTCCAGCAGGAAGAAGTATGCGCTCATCGGGATTAGGATAACCCACAGCGCCCGCGAGAGCAGGCTCAGCAGGGTGTTAAGAAACGAGTTGATGTAGCGGGCGGCGTTGTCCAGGATGAACTCGTTGGCGCGTTTCTGAATGCGCTGCGTCAGCGCTTTGGCGAGCGCGTCCGGCTCCGTGGGCAAATCCAGTCGCTTGAGGAGTTCCGCGTTGCGCTCGATCAGGTCGCGCCGTTTGGGGATCTCGCGTTCCAGGTAGCCCTGCGCGTCTTTGACCCAGCGGTTTACCACCTTCGTGATGTCGCCATTGTTTTTCTGGCTGAAAGTCTGAAGTATCTCTTGCGACTGCGCGTAGAAAGTGGGTACAAGCATCAAGCTAAGTCCGAGCGCGAGGAGCAGGAACGCCAGAAACACATTCAGGATGGCGCGTCCGCGCGAGTAGCCCTTACGACAGAGCGCTTCCACGAAGGGGTTCAGCAGCAACGCGATTACGCCCCCAATCAGGAACGGGATCAGGGACTGCCAGACGAAATAGAGAAAAACGAGGGCAGTGGAGACGACCACTGCCCAGCCCAGCCAGCGCCACATGGCGGATTACGCCTGGTCGGGCGCGATGTCTTCGGCGACCTCGTGCGCCTTGCGGCTCACACGCTCGCGCAGGTTGCGCACGGTCTCGCCGCCGCGCTCGTAGACCTGGTGGCTCAACTCGCGCACTTTCTCGCTCAGGTCGTGCAGGCGTTGCCCGATGTCGCCGCGAATCTCCTCGCCCGACTTAGGCGCGAACAATAGACCGATTACGGCGCCAATCAACACGCCCAGTCCGATTCCCGCCAGTAAATACAGCACGCCGCTGCGTTCATCATGGTTCTGCATGGTCATCCCTCCTTGCGTGTGGTGTGTGATGCTGGTGGTGTTGTGTGTGGTGTTGTGGTTGCCTCCCCTGTTGGGACGCTCTCCGCCTCGAATGGGGCGGAATTCTCACTTGTGGCACGGGCGTCCCCGCCCGTGCTTCCTGCAGAAATGGCAGCGTCTCCGCCGCTGGCTACCGCGTCCTGCTTGGGCGAGACGCCCAAGCCACGCCCCTCCGTAGCACGGGCGTCCCCGCCCGTGCCGCTGACAACATTTCCACTGCTGGCTGTAGCCTCCTGCTT
>CAYYCA010000126.1:2136-6434 GCA_964470265.1 uncultured Fimbriimonadales bacterium
TAGCCTCCTGCTTGGGCGAGACGCCCAAGCCACTGTCAGGCAAGGCATCCGCTTGCTTGGGCGGGACGCCCAAGCCACGCGCTCCCTCATAAACCGTTGCGCGTTTCGGCTGGAGACGCTTCTCAAGCTGGCTGCTGATGAGCTGTCCCCCCAACTTGAAGCCCTGATGCATTAGCCTGCCGAGGAAGCGGGCGGTCTTTTCGGGCAGGCGACGCACCTTCGCGCCGACGGCGTCGGCGACCTCCAGCTTGTGGCGGATGTTGTCGCTGACGATGTGTAGGTTCTCAATCGTCTCCGCCGCTTCGTGCAGGGCGCGCTCCGCCTCTTTCAGCGCGAGCGTCGTATGCTGCACCGTTGGGATTACCTCATCCAACACCTGCAGAACGCGCCCGTTCAAGTCGCTCACCTGTTTTTGAAGTTTCGGCAGTTCGCGTCGGGCGACGACGAGCAACCCAATTACCGCCCACGCCAGCACAAGCAGCGTGAGGCTCATCAGCACAATCAGAATCATCAGCAAAGCGTCGTTCATGCTTCTGCCCCCTCCAGCAGGAACGGCTGCACGATTTGCAGCGCCCGCTTGACGGCGCGGTCGGTCGTCTCCGCGTCGGGGTTCGCCGCGTAAGGCGCTTCGATTACGCCGCCGCCCACCACCGTCTCGCCCCGATAGAACACGCCGAACTGCCCCGGCGTAATCGCCCGCACGGGTTCGTCGAACACCACGCGCACGCGGCGCGGGTCGTCTAATGGGTAGAGCGTCGCCTGCGCCATAGGCGCATTATACCGAATTTTTGCCATGACGCGCAGCGGCTTCTCCAGATACGGAATGCTGCTCCACTCCACATCGCCCACGAGCATCTCGCGCTCGTAGAGATCCGCCTCGTCGCCCACGATAATCGCGTTCTCCTCGGGGATGATGCGCAGCACGAACATCGGCTTACCGCCCGTGTTGATGCCCAGTCGCCTGCGCTGTCCAATCGTATAGAGCGCGATACCGTTGTGCGTGCCCAGCACACGCCCTGATGGATCGCGAATCTCGCCCGGCTTGAAGGCGTCAGGCGTGACCTCGCGCAGGAACTGGTGATAGCCCCCTGCATGCGCCGCGAAGCAGATTTCCTGGCTGTCGGGCTTGTTCGCTGTCCACAGCCCCAGCTCGGCGGCGAGACGACGCGTCTCGGCTTTGCTCGGCATGGTGCCCAGCGGGAAAATCGCGCGGCGCAGCTGCTCCTGATTCAGCATATACAGCACATAGGACTGATCCTTCTCCTTGTTCACCGCGCGCAGCAGGTTGTACCGCCCCGTGTGCGGGTTGTAGCGCGTGCGAGCGTAGTGTCCTGTCGAGATATAGTCGCAGCCCAGCTCATCCGCCTTGCGCAGCAGCGCGTCGAACTTCACAAAGCGATTGCACTGTACGCACGGGTTGGGCGTGCGCCCGCGCCGATACTCGTGGATGAAGTCACGAATCACCGTGTCTGCGAACACGCGACGGAAGTTCAGCACATAGTGGGGAATGCCCAGTCGGCGCGCGACGCGCCGCGCATCCTCGACCGCGCCGAGCGAGCAGCAGCCCCCATGCCGCGGGTCGGGATGCGACTCCTGCCAGATCTGCATCGTGACGCCGACGACCTCGTAGCCGCGCTTCATCAGAATCGCCGCCGCCACCGAACTATCCACGCCCCCACTCATCGCGAGCAGCACGGTCCCCCGTTTGCGAGCCATAGCAGTATAAGTGTACCTGACAGCGGTCAGTCGATTTCGGGTACTCTATACAAGCGATGTCGACGCGACTGCCGCGCCATATCATCTGGAGTACGGATACGCTGGATTTAAATGATCCGTTCCAGCGTCGCATGTTCATTCGCCAGACGCTGCTGTATGGGCGTACCGAAGATGTGCGTCGCCTGGATAAAGCCGAAATCGCCGCGCTGCTGGATGAGCTGAACCTGCCCGAACCCGTGTATCAGCTCTGGAAACGCTACCTGACTCGCCTGGGACTCTATGCTGAAAGGTAACGGTCTGCTCACAAAAGCGCAGCGGCGGTTCCTACGCTTTTTTGCGCGATTACCCGACTGCCAGCGCTTTTATCTCACGGGAGGTACCGCGCTTGCGGAGTTCTACCTGGCGCATCGCTATTCCTATTACCTCGACCTGTTCACAGGGGAAGCGGATTTACTGTCCCCTTTCGCTCGCGTGTTGGAACAGCGGGCGCGTCGTTCCCGATTGCCCCTTCAGGTAATCAGGCGATTCGAAAGCTTTGTGGAGTATCTCTACGGTGGCGACGAACCCTATCGGATTCAGCTGGCAGTGGACAGTCCTTTTCGGTTCGCTCCACCTGAGCCTTCTCGCTACGGCGTGCTGGTCAACGACTGGGATGACCTGTGCGTGGATAAACTACTCGCGTTTTACGGGCGCGCAGAACCTCGTGATGCGGTAGATGTCTACTTCATTTTGCAGCGTGAGCCTGTCGCTCGGATTCTTCAAAAGGCGGTAGAGAAAGACCCCGGATTCGATTTATATTGGTTCGCTGTCGCCTGCCAGCGGGTGAGTGCATTCCCCGATTCTGTCGAACAGTGGGGCGTCCAGATGATTGCCCCAGTAGAGGCAACCGCTGTGAAGGCGCTATTCCAGTCGCTTGCGGACGACTTGATGACGCAGGTTGATTGCCCATGAAGTTCTCACGCCGCTTTCCAAGCTCGTACCATCACGAACTCACGGATTTCAGGACGCTTGCGGGCGTCTACTTCCGCCTGCTGCGCGAGAATCCGCTCTTCCTGCGGCAGCGGCGGGGGCTGGTGGGGCGACGCGCCCGTCGCAATCGCGCGGCTCATAGCGTACACGCGCTCACAGAGCGGATAGTAGGGCAGTTGCTCAATCCGCGCGAAGCCTACTTCCTGCAGCAGGCGCATGAGCGAGCGGTAGGTAAATATCACCAGGTGGCGCGGAATGTCCAACCCAACCCAGTTTTCGCGATAGCGCGTATGCCCCTGCGCGTCCAGGTTCGGCGTCTCAATCCACAGCCAGCCGCCGGGCTTCAGCAACCGATGGCACGCTTGGAGCGTCGCACGGGGATAATGCACATGCTCAATCACATGGTTCATCGTAATCCCCTCAAACGCCTCGCGTTCGGTCGCCAGCGTCTCCAGCCCGCCTAAATGCACGGTCAGCCCACGCGCGCGGGCGGTCTCGACGGCTTTCGGGTCAGGCTCCACGCCGACGGCGTCCCACCCCGCACGCGTTGCGAACTCCAAGAAATCGCCGTTGCCACAACCGACATCGAGCAGCCTGCCCTTGAGCTGTTTGGGCAGATGGCGTCCGCTAGCGTCCAGCAAGGCGCGATAGTCGGGCATGAGCATCGCTGCAAGCACTCCCAGAACGCTGGCGGGGCGTTCGCGCATCCCGAATCGATAGTTCCGATAACCGTTGCCCAGCATGCGCCGGAGCTTGCCCGCAAGGCTCAGCTGTTCGTAGGCAGGCGGCGGTGCGTGGGCGTGCGTGTAATACTCCTCATACAGCCTGCCCACCGTTTCAGGCGTCGGACGCGGATTGAAATAGCCTGAACCGCACGCCCCACAGCGATAGAAATCCCACACGCCGGGCGTGTGGCGGTAGACCTTGTCGCGCAGATTGCGATAAAGAAGCGTCTGCCCCGTCGCCGACTCGCACACAGGGCAGCCTTTGAGTGATTCCAGATCGTCGGGTTTCCAGCCATCATTCATAAATCACGCTTCACGCTTGTTGGCGCTTCCTTCGCCTCCCCGTCTACCAGCTCATACTTACGCCCGTCGTCAGGCAGGCGCAAGAACTCTTACTCCGTGAGTTTGCGCTTGCGTCGAAGGGGAGGCTGCAATACCTTCGCCATAGGAATCGCCTCGCTAATAAAGGTACCCTATCGATAGTCCGTTGTCTTGACTTGGAATGCTAATAATACCGACTGGGGTTTCAGGTGTCGCAATTCTGCCCTCACCCCCTCCTGATAAGGGTACGACGCTCTACCTCAACCTGAGCGTAGTAGCCTTGTTTTCTAATACCAACTGGGTTTTCAAGTGCGTCGTCGGCGGGGACGCCGACGCTACAAACGGTTTTGCGTAGCGTCGGCGTCCCGCCGACGATTTGCACTACTTGAACTCTCGATTGGCTCGATTGGTATAAGTGCTTGCCATAAAGAATCGTATGCAAATCGACAACGCGCTTGGTACGACGGCGTCCCCGCCGTCGCGTTGTAAGCTGTTGTATTGTTCCGAGCGCGACGGCGGGGACGCCGTCGTACCAGCGGATGATTTTTCGTGGGAGGGACTTACGAT
>CAYYCA010000127.1:0-6426 GCA_964470265.1 uncultured Fimbriimonadales bacterium
GTAGCGTCGGCGTCCCGCCGACGATTGGCACTACTTGAAACCTCAGTTGGTATAACCGTCGCCCACGATGTAGCGTCCATCGGACGAAAGGGCGTAGACATAGCGGAGATAGGAGCCAGACCTTAGTAGGGGAGCGTAAGTCGCGTTCAGGTCTTGGATACCAGCCGCTTCTGTCCAGCGAAAGGCGCGTTAAGGACGATTCGTTTAAGCAACGTGGGTTCTATTACCTGTAGTCCCCCATCAGCACAAACGCCGACCAGAAATACGGGTCGGCGTATTTCGGTGTGCGCAACAACCCCAACTGCGCCGCTCTGAGCGCCTCGTCCTTTGCTGTCCCCCGTACATAACGGCGGTAAAACCCCTCCATCAATTTCACTGTCGCCTCGTCGCTTACCTTCCACAAACTCATGCCCACACTCCGCGACCCCGCCGCCAGAAACGCCCGCCCTAAACTGTACACCCCTTCATACCGTTTCGCCATGCCCACACCTGTCTCGCACGCCGAAAGCATCACCAGATCCGCACGGAGTCGCCAGTTCAGCAGCACCTCGCCTGCTGTGAGCTTGCCCACATCCGACCCTGCAGGCGCCAACAGCAACGCCGAACTGAGCGGATCCGTGTGGTCGACCCGCGCGTGGCACACAAAATGCACGACCCGTGCGTTGGCAGTCAACCGGCGCGCCTGCTGCGGCGTCGCCTGCGTGTTTACCGCCACGCGCGCCTCCTTGCCGAATAGCTTCCGCAGTGCCGCCGTCTCTTTGGAGCCATGGGGCAGATCTTCTAACACAGTACCTGCTCCTGAACGGCGCAGCAGCGTCGCCGCCTCTAAACGCTGGTGCTGCGCCAGATCGATGGGTTTGCCGTTCGTGTAGTTCCAGACCGCCGCTATCGCTGCGCCCTGCGAGGCAGGCTGCACCGCCCGCGCCTGCCGATACACGCCCACCGACGGCGTGAGGTGCAACGCTGTGCGCTCGATCCAGTACACGGGCTTGCCGTTCTCAGTTTTCACAATTAGCGCCGCCCACGGCAGCTGACAGAGGACCCCATCGGGACATAGCAGCACGCGCTGAGCGTTCTTCAGCATCCCCTGCATAGGGGCGACGAGTTCGGCGTACAACCACTGGCTCTGTTGTTGCCATTCCCTGCGCTCCAATACGTTGCGGAACACGGGCGGCTTACTCAGCACGGCGCGCAGCTGCTGGACTTGCTTTTCTAAATGCGCGACATCCACCCTGCGGGCGACGCCCCGGACCTCCGTGCGCGAGACGGCAATAATCAGCAAATGGTCTTCCGTGAGAGCATGGTAGAGCAACACGGTTCCTGCGTCTAAGCTCTGCTGGATTTGCTGAATGGTGAGCGGCTTGGGCAGCGCAAGGCTGGCGTAGTCGGGGAACTCCTTGCGCAGGCGGTCGTTCAGGACGCGTTGCTGCTGGTCTAATTCGCGCAGCGTGCGTTGCAGCTGGGCAATCGTTTCTGCATCGTCCGAGCGGGTCTCCTGGAGTTGGCGGTAGGTCTGAAGTCGCTTCGCGTTGAGCTGATCCTGTTGCCGCAGGAGCTGGCGCAGGGCGGGTGGAGTGTTTTCGGCGAAGGCGAGTTGGCGTTGCTGGAGGGTTTCGGCGAGGCTACGGGCGCGACTGCGCTCAAGGGTTTCCGCGGCGCGGGCAGGCTGGTTGAGTTGCAGGTGAGCGCGAGCGAGGATAGGATAGGGGCTGAAGTAGCGTTCGCTGAACAGGGCGCGGGACTCAGGGTCGGCGACCGCCTGGCGCTGGGTTTCCGTGATGGCGAGGGCGCGCTGGAGGTGCAGTATCGCCGCTTGAGGCTGGTTCTGGAGGAGTTTGAGCTGCGCCAAAACATAGTGGGTATGCGCCGCCTCCAGCGCGTTGGGCGCAAAGCGCTCCACGATTGCCAGCGACTGCTCCAGGTACTGCTGCGCCTGCTCCATGTCGCCTCGGCTAAACGCCACATTCCCCAGATTATGCAGCGTGTCCGCGACCTCCAGCGACTGAGGGGCAAGCCGTTCGCGTATGGTCAACGCGCGCTCATAGTACTGTTGCGCCCTCTCTAAGTCGCCTTGCGCAATCGCCACATTCCCCAGATTGTGCAGCACCGCCGCCTCTCTTAGCGAACCGGGAGCTATGCGTTCATAAATCCCCAGCGCCTGCTCGTAGCGCTGTTGAGCGGTTGCTAAGTCGCCCCGCTGACGCGCCACAATCCCCAGATTGTTCAGCGTTTGCGCCACGCTCAGCGAGTTCGGGGCAAGGCGTTCCTGGATTGCTAACGCTCGTTCGTAGTAGCCCTGTGCTAAGGCTAAGTCGCCCCGCTGACGCGCCACAATCCCCAGATTGTTCAGCGTCTGCGCCACACTGAGTGAGTTCGGGGCAAGGCGTTCATAAATCCCCAGCGCCTGCTCGTAGCGCTGTTGAGCGGTTGCTAAGTCGCCCTGATGGCGAGCGACATTTCCCAGATTGTTCAGCGTCTGCGCCACACTGAGCGAGTTCGGGGCAAGGCGTTCCTTCAGCGCGAGCGACCGCTCAAAGTACCGTAGCGCCTCCTCCAGATTACCACGATTATATGCCACTAATCCCAGGTTGTTCAGCGTTTGCGCTGCTGCCAGCGAGTTGGGGACAAGGCGTTCATAAATCCCCAGCGCCTGCTCATAATATTGCTGCGCCCGACTCAGGTCGCCTCGGTTATACGCCACTACCCCCAAACTGTTGAGTATGGCGGCTATTTCCAGCGAGTTGGGGGCGATCGATTCGAAAATCGCTAAGGCGCGCTCAAAGTATCGCTGCGCTGCCTCCAGGTTGCCCTGGTATAAAGCGGTAGACCCCAGACCGTTTAGTATGACGGCTGCTTCCCGCGAGTTAGGGGCGAGTCGTTCCTGAATGGCGAACGCCTGTTCGTAATATTGCTGCGCCGCCGCTAAATCGCCGCGATCCGCCGCGATATTGCCCAGATTGTTGAGGGTGAGCGCCATCCCTACGGAGTGGGGAGCGAAGCGGTTTTGGATTGCCAACACTTGCTCAAAACAGCGTTTCGAGATGCTCAGATCGGCAAGACCGTACCAAGCTGCCCCGCTATCGCTCAGTACCTGTGCCATCGCCAGTGGACGCCGACGCTCAGCCTGCGCCAAGTCCAACGCCTGGTCTATCAAGCCCTCTGCCTGCGCCCGATCCGTACGCCATAAACAGAACGCCCACCCCAGCAACGCCTCCGTCTCAAAGACTCCATCCCCCAATTCCTGCCACAATCCACGCGCCTGACGCCAAGCTGAAACCGCCTCTTCCAGACGATTCAACCCCTGCAACGCCCACGCCCGAAACCGATGAGCATACGCCTGCCCCGTTTTGTCGCCTTTCTCACTTGCTTGTTGCAGTAAGGCGTCGGCTTGCTGCAGGGCATCGTCATACTTGCGCTCGTTGAGCAGGTTCGGAATGGCGTCCACCAGCGGTTTGAGTTCAGGATGCGGTTCAGGGGCGTGGTCGTCCCGGTGTTGGGACGATTCGGACGTTTGTTGCTGGTGTTGTTCGGTAGGCGGGATAGAGTTGTCCTGCGCGCGGCAAGGCAGGCTGAACCCCACCAGCAACACAAGGCTCATTATTGCTATCATGGGTACGCCCAGGCGTTGATACGGCATATCATTTGCCTCCTATTGGAATGACGATAAATTCGGCTCACTGTTGACAATTCCTGTATGTTTGTATCGTCGCTGACATAAGATTATCGGTTAGCAGGAACTGCGCCCTCTGCGTTGAACCGTTTCAACGCTATGCAAACGCAAGGGAGCTTTCCGTGGGTGATTCCGTTCGGCAGCCCGGCGCAGGGCGCGGCGGATTTTCGGTTCTTGATCGATCATAAGCCCGCAGGGACGCGCGGCTGGATTCGTGTCGGTACGGATGGACATTACTACCTCGGCAATAAACGCATCCGCTTCTGGGGCGTGAACATCACAGCGGGCGCGTGCTTCCCCAGTCAAGCTGACGCCGTGAAAATGGCGGAGCAGATCGCACAGGCGGGTTTCAACATCGTGCGCTTCCATCACATGGACGCCTTCTGGTCGCAGCCGTCGGTGATTGATTACGGCGCGGGCGGCTCGCGGCGATTCAACGCAAGTGCGCTGGCGCGGTTCGACTATCTCTTTGCGCAGCTGCGTGAACGGGGGGTCTACACGAATATCAACCTGCTGGTGAACCGCCGATTTTACGCAGCGGACGGACTGCCCGCTGAAATCGATCAGGTGCAGGATGTGAAGGCGCAGCATGCGATTGGCTGTTTCTACCGTCCGCTGATTGAGCTGCAGAAAGAGTTTGCGCGGCAGCTGCTGACCCATCGCAACCCACATACGGGGAAAACCTACGCCGACGACCCCGCCGTCGCGATGGTGGAGATTAACAACGAGAACGGCTTAATCCAGGGCTGGATGTCGGGCTTTCTGGACGACGCGCCCGCCGTGTTTCGGGACGACCTGCAGGCGCAGTGGAACCGCTGGCTGCAGCGCAAGTACAGCTCGACGGACGCCCTGCGCCGCGCGTGGGGCGAGCGCAGCGAGCCGCTGGGCGAGCAGATGTTCCAGAACCCGCGCTTCACGCGAGGGCTGGAACTGTGGGTGCTGGAGCAACATGGCGAGGCGCGCGCCATAGGCAGCACGCAGCCCGACGGTCCCAACGGCTCGCACATCGCGCGTATCCAGGTTATGCAGCCCAGCCCGACCTACTGGCATGTGCAGTTCAATCAGACCGGCTTGCGTTTCGAAGCGGAGCGGCTTTATACAGTACGCTTTTACGCCCGCGCGAGCCAGCGACGCACGCTCGGCGTGAACATCGGGCAGGCGTACGAGCCGTGGGCACAGCTCGGCTTCGAACGGCGATTTGAAGTGGACACCGAGTGGCGCGAGTATCGGTTCAGTTTCGTGCTGCCGCGCGGCGACAACAACGCTCGCTTGAACTTCGATCGACTGGGCGAGCAGGCGGGCGAGGTCTTTTTCGCGGATATGTGGCTCTCCACAGGCGGCGAGCTGCGGTTCCTGCCCGACGGCGACTTACTAAGCGAGCGGCGCGTGCCGATTATCCTGTATCGGGAGCGCAGCGACGCCACCCCCGCTGCCCTGCGCGACTGGTTTGAGTTCCTCTGGGAGACCGAGCGCGCCTACTGGCGGGAGATGGCGGACTACCTCAAGCGCGATTTGGGCTATAAGGGCGTTGTGTTCGGCACGATTGTCGGCTGCAGCACGCCCCACCTGATGGCGCAACTCGACTCGGTCGATGGGCACGCCTACTGGATGCACCCTGAGTTCCCCGGCGCGGCGTGGGATTCCAATAACTGGTTCGTGCGCAACGAGGCGATGATTAATAGCGAGGAGACCACGCTCTCTCGGCTGGCGCTGCAGCGCGTGGTGGGCAAGCCGTTCACTGTAACGGAGTACGACCACCCCGCGCCGAATCAGTACGCGGCGGAGGGCGCGCTCTTGCTCGCGGCGCACGGCGCGCTGCAGGATTGGGACGGGCTGTTCTTGTTCGACTATGGCGCATCGTCAGGCGAGGGGCGGATAAACAGCTACTTTGAGCAGCGCACGCACCCTGCGAAGTGGGGCTTGGCGCGGGCGTGCGCGGCGATCTTTGTGCGCGGCGATGTGCGCCCAGCGCAGAAGCTGCTCTGCGCCGCGCTCACCCGCGATGACGAGCTGGACGCGCTGCGTCAGTCGTGGGCGTGGGGCTTGCCCGACGGCAGGTTCGCCCGATTGGACGGCAGGGCAGTTACAGTCCATCGCGTCGCGCTCGCCTTAGAGCCAGGGCAGATCCCCAGCGGCGCGCTCCGCCCGCGCGATGTGTCGGTTTCGGGCGCGCAGCGCATCGCCGACACGGGCGAACTGGTCTGGAACCGCGGGCAGGCGGGGCGGTGCTACCTGCTGGTCAAGTCGCGTCTGTCCAAAGCGGCAATCGGTTTCATCAGCGGGCGCACGCACGACCTCGGCGATAAAATCACGCTGGAAGCGCTCAGCGCGCCGTTGAACGGCTTCGGCGTCGTGGCGATTACCGTGTTGCAGGAGAAACCGGTCTGGCGTGCGCTGATTACCACCCTCAGCACGGCGGAGAACACGGGCTGGAACTTCCGCGATCTGGGCGAGAACCGCGTCACGGTCGGCAACCAGTGGGGCAGCGCGCCCACGCGAATCGCTGTCCCCGACATCGTGCTGAGCCTGCCGTATCCCGCACAACGGGTTCGCTGCTGGGCGTTGAACGAGAACGGGGCGCGCGCCCACGAGGTGAGCGCGACCCCACAAGGCAAAGAGCGCGCCGCGCTTGAACTCGGCTCGAGGCACCGAACGCTCTGGTACGAGGTGGAGGCGCGTCCGTAATAACCCTGCGCGCGAAGTCGTCGGCGGGGACGCCGACGCTACGCGAGGGTGTTCGTGTCGTCGGCAGGGAC
>CAYYCA010000128.1:0-2874 GCA_964470265.1 uncultured Fimbriimonadales bacterium
CACGCGCTGGAGCGCGTGGAACGCTGGGTTCAGGAGGCAATCCAACACGGCGCGAAGGCGCTGACGGGCGCAAAGGCGGAACCACCCTTCTATCTGCCCACCGTACTCACCGAAACGCCCGTCCATACTACGCTCTACAACGAAGCCGTGTTCGGTCCCGTGGTGCTGCTGCACGCTTACGAATCGCCTGCCGAGTTGCTGAATCGGCTGAATCGCTTCTCGATTGGGCTGCGCCTCGCTATCTACACGCGCGACATTGCGGAGGCGTTCGAACTGGCGCGCCACGCCCGCGCCCTCAGCGTGCATGTGAACGACTCCCCCTCCCTGCCGATTGACCCCATCATCCGCGGCGATATGCAGGAGCATCACATGTGCTTTGAGGATATGCTCCAGCGCATCGATCGGCTCAGTCAGGCGAAGTATATCGGCTTCGGACGGATGGCGCTGTTCTGATGGAAACCCTGCTCCAGTGGGATCGCGAGCTGTTTTACGCGCTCAATCACGGACTGAGCCATCCGCTGCTGGATCCCGTGATGTGGCTGATTACGAGTCTGGGGCTGGGGTGGGTGCAGCTGGTAATAGTGTTGGCAGCGTGGGGTGTGTGGGAGTGGAAGCAGAGAATCGCCCTCACCCCCCCAGCCCCCCTCTCCCACGGCGTGGGAGAGGGGGGAGTTAACTCCCCTCTCCCACGCCGTGGGAGAGGGACAGGGGGTGAGGGCGATTCATCGGGCTTCAAGACCATCTTGCTTCCCGCTTTAGTTGCTTTCGTGGGCAGTGGGCTAACCGCGCAGCTCCTCAAACGCGCTCTGCCGCGCCTGCGCCCGTCGAACCTGCCCGACGCGATTGTTGCCCCTGATGAACGCATTTTTCACAACTCGTTTCCGTCGGGGCACACGACGACGGCGTTCGCGCTCGCGTTCTGGGTGTTTCTGCTGACGCGCGGCACGCGCTATCGCCTCTGGGGCTACGGCGCGCTCGTATTGGCGGGGCTGGTGGGGCTGTCGCGCATCTATCGCGGGGTGCATTACCCCTCCGATGTGCTGGCGGGCGCGCTGATTGGCGTTCTGTGGGGCGCGATTGCGTACTTCATTCTGAATGCGCGGCGCGCGCCTGCTCCACCCGTCGCCGAATCACTTCAGGACAGCGCGTCGGCTTCCCCTCGCGATTAATCCACACATGGCGCGTCCAGCCCTCTGCAAGCAGCTGGCGCGTGTCGGCGTTCAGAATCTCGTACTCGAAGCGCATGCTGCTGCCCTTCAGCTCGGTCATCCGAACGCGGGTAATAATCCGGTCGCCATAGCGGGCAGGCGCGCGGTAGCGACAGTACGCTTCCACCACTGCGGCGGGCGTGCCGTCCTTCTCCAGCGCGACATAATCGATGTCATACGCCCGACAGAATGTGCCGCGCGCCGCCTCGAACCACACCAGATAGTTCGCATAGTAGACCACGCCCATCGCGTCGGTCTCGGCGTAGCGCACCTCAAACGGCGCGGTCTCGATCCAAGGGGTGAGCGACTCGTGTTGCATCAGGGAGAAAATATACCTGAACGGGGTATTATCTATGGTGTCCGCGCTTTCTGTCAACGGCGTGCCCATAAGGCTATCAGAAGAGCGATGGACGCATATCACAGAGCGTCATCCTGAAATGGCGACGCTTCAGAATGAGGTGATGCAGACCATCGCAGAGCCTGAAATGGTACAAAGAGGCGACTACGGCGAGCTATTGGCGATTCGCCGCTTCGCTCAAACGCCGCTAAGCAGCAAGTTTGTCGTGGTGGTGTACCGTGAGGTTTCAGAGAGCGAAGGCTTCGTAATCACGGCGTACCTAACTCGTCGTCCGTCCAGCAGGAGGGAAACTTTATGGCAAAAGCAGACCTGATTGTAACCAAACAGCCTGTCGAGTGGTCATACGACGAAGAAGCCGATGTGCTGTACCTCTCTTTTGGCGAGCCGACGCCCGCGGTGGGAGTGGACATCGGCGATGGGATCGTCGTGCGCTATGACGAACAACGGCGTCAGGTAGTTGGGCTGACGATTATCGGCTTGCGCGCGCGGCTGGAGACGCCCGAACAGGCAGGCTAACCGCTATTGCCCGCGTATTTAATGACCTCCACCTCGCGCAGCAGGATCAGCCCTTCCTTGACCATCTCGTCGAGGACGGGCAGGAACGCCTGAACCTTCTCGTCCGTGTCCACGATTTCGATGACGACGGGCAGGTCTTCCGAGAGGCGCAAGATGTTCGCCGTGTGAATCACGCTGTTCGCGCCGTAGCCTGCGATTCCGCGAAACACCGTGCCGCCCGCCATACCCATCTCACGCGCCTTGAGCAGAATCGCCATATAAAGCGACTGCCCGTGCCACTTGTCCGCCTCGCCGATGTAAATCCGCACCAGTTTCGCCCGACCTTCGATTTTCATGGTTCAGAGCCTCCAATCAGCCATCGTCCCAGCGCGACGCCCAGCGCGACTGCAATCAGCCCCAGCGCTAAGCTGCCAAACAAATTCAGCCCCGCTTTGAACCAGAGTCCCCGCTCGAGCAAACGCAGACTCTCGTATTCGTAAGTGGAATAGGTTGTGAACGAGCCGAGAAAGCCGTAGGCAATTGCCTGTCGCCATTCGGGCGACCATGTGTAGTGCAGCGCAAGCATCATAAACAGCCCCAACAGGAAGGAGCCAGAGATGTTAATCAGCATCGTCTCGATGGGAAACTCAACCCCTATTTTCTGGGCAATCCAGCCGCCGAGCCAGTAGCGCAGGTTCGCACCCACGAATCCGCCCAAACCCACTAAGAGCGTCGCGCGTAGCATCGGGGAGTAGGATACCTTATACCAATCTGGGTTTCAAGTAGCACCACTCGTCGGCGGGACGCCGACGC
>CAYYCA010000128.1:2974-4935 GCA_964470265.1 uncultured Fimbriimonadales bacterium
TCCCGATCGGCATTAACCCCCATACTTCTCTATGAAACGCTGATGCGCCTCGAAGATGATTTCTCTTGCCCGCACTGAGCCGTGCCAGCCGAGCATCGCCGTCGGCTTGCCCTCCAGCTCCTTATACACCTCGAAAAAGTGCTGCACTTCGCGCACGGTGTGCTTGCGCAGGTCGGTGATTTCGTTTACCTCCTCGAAGCGCGGGTCGTGATAGGGCACGGCGATAATCTTTTCGTCCTGCCCTTTATCGTCTTCCATCACCAGCACGCCGAGCGGCTGCGCCATAATTACGCAACCCGTGAAGCTGGGGTCCGTGATAATCACCAGCGCGTCTAAGGCGTCGCCGTCTTCCGAGAGCGTCTGCGGGATGAAGCCGTAGTCGCCGGGGTAATGCACTGGCGAATACAGCACGCGATCGAGCCGAAACACGCCATACTGCGGGTCGTACTCGATTTTGTTGCGCGTGCCTTTGGGGATTTCAATCACCACAGGCACCACATACGGCGCGTCGTCGCCCAGCGGGAGATGGTACAGATTTTGCATCGCCCCAGCCTCAGTCGTTCGCGCGTTGTTTGAGCTGATAATAGAGTCGGGCGGGCATGCCGTGCGCTTTGACCGCGCCGCTCATTTCGGACTGGTCGAAAGTTTTATCGTCGAACGAGGCGGTCGCCGCGTCGTAGAGCGCCCAGCGGCTCTCGCGCCCGATAACGGTCGCGCTGCCTTTGTACAGGCGCAGCCACACCTTGCCCGACACGCGCTCCTGCACCTTGCCGATGAACGCCTCCAGCGACTCTTTGAAGGGGTCAATCCACAGCCCCGCATAGGCGAGTTCCGCCCAGGCGCGGTCGGCGTGCGCTTTGAAGCGCAGCTCGTCGCGCGTGCAGACCAGCGCTTCGAGCGCGCGATGCGCCGTAATCAGCGTGACCGCGGCGGGACACTCGTAGTTCTCGCGCACCTTCAGTCCAATCATGCGGTCTTCCATCATGTCGATACGCCCAACGCCGTGTTCACCTGCGAGTTCGTTCAGGTACTGAATGAGCGCGAGCGGCGCCATGCGCTGTCCGTCAATGGCGACAGGAACGCCGTTCTCGAAAGCGATTTCAATCACCTGCGGGGCGTGGTGCGCCTCCTGGGGGCTGCGCGTCCACTTGAAAATCTCTTCAGGGGGCGCGTAGCTGGGGTCTTCGAGCCGCCCGCCCTCGATGGAGCGTCCCCAGAGGTTCTCGTCGATGCTCCAGATTTTCGCGCTGCTCTGGTGGATGGGCACGCCGCGCGCGCGGGCGTATTCAATCTCTTCCGAGCGGGTCATGTTGCGCTCACGCATCGGGGCGATGATGGGAGTCTCGGGCATCAGCAGGCGCAGCATGAACTCGATACGGAACTGGTCGTTGCCCTTGCCCGTGCAGCCGTGCGCGAAGGCGTCCACGCGCGGCAGCGTTCGCGCAATTTCGACAGCTTTTTGGGCAATCAAGGGACGCGCAATCGCTGTGCTGAGCGGGTAGCCCTGATAGTCGGCGTTCGCTTTCACGGCAGGGACGCAGTAGTCGCTCGCGAACTCGGCGCGAGCGTCCACCGTGTAATGCTCCGTGCCCAAAATCTTGGCGCGCTCGGCGGCGTCCGTGATGTCCTCACGCGGCTGACCGACAT
Organism: uncultured Fimbriimonadales bacterium; assembly: GCA_964470265.1. Taxonomy (GTDB): domain Bacteria; phylum Armatimonadota; class Fimbriimonadia; order Fimbriimonadales; family GBS-DC; genus GBS-DC. The sequence goes on from CAYYCA010000128.1 coordinate 4,622, forward strand.
CGACCGTGACGGTCACGACATGCTCAAAGCCGTACTCTTCCCTTAGCAGCGGGATGCAGACGGTAGTGTCCAGCCCGCCCGAATAGACCAGAACGACTGTCTTGCTCATCGGTGCAGGAAGTATACCTGACCTCACGGCGACGGTGGAACGGGCGGGGGCTGGATTCCCGCTTTGCGCCAGAAATACTGCGGCTCACTCTTCAGAAATACACGCAGGGTCTGGTTCACTTCGTGATTGATATGAGCGTAGTTCCAGAGATTGAGATAGTAGACCGTACAGCCGATACAGAACATCCAGAGCAGTACGCGGCGCG
>CAYYCA010000128.1:5035-6343 GCA_964470265.1 uncultured Fimbriimonadales bacterium
GCGCGGAAGCGCGAAACATACCCGCCGTCGATAGAGAGAATGCGAACGCAATCAGGGCAACAACGGCAAACACCTCCAACTTTTGTAATCGCCCGCCCAGCAGGAAAATGAGAAGGCTCAAAAGCGCGAGCAGACTAAATCCCAACCAGAACACAGAGCGGCGATACATTCCCAGCGTCGAGTTGGCGCGTCGGTAGACCTGTTCGATCTCCTCACTGACGCGGCTATTGCGTAGAGAATCGGCAGGCTGCTTGAGTTCGGATAGGCGCGCAGCAATCCACGCCTGCGCGGCGGGGTCGGACGCGCCTCCTTGCACGATTTTCGCGACGGCTTCGCCGACGAACACGCCAATGGAGGTATTTGTCTGCGCAGCCATCAGCGCGCCCAGCCGCGCCTGCGCCAGCAGCAGACGATTCGCCTCTGCGCGTCGTCCTGAGGTTTCGAGTCGGTTGGCACGATCGACCGCCTCGCGCGCCTGCTCGCGCAATACGATAAAGTGGGGGAGCAGTACCGCGAAGGAAGTGGCGGCGGTCACGAAGCTGTGCGATGTGCCTAATCGCTCCTGTAGGGCGATGACTGCGTCCATCTCTGCCATCGAGTAGTCGTTCCACCGATTTTTGTGCGCCCCAGCTATCAACACAGCCCACGCCTCTGCTTCGCGTCCCTGCTGGCGCAGGAACCAAGCGTACATCTGGTCGAAAAAGGCGTTATCCGGGTCTACTTTGCGCCCGTGCGCCGCGATACGCGCCCATTCGCCTCGGTGGTGAATCCGCGCCTGGCAGGCGAGGCGCAGCGCCGTCGCGGGGATTTCAGGACGGTCAGGGAATCGCTCCATCAGCGTCGTGAACCTCTGCAGACGCCGCTGTTCTAAGGCCACGCCGTGTGGGACTGGAGAGCTATTCGTCCACCATGCGCCATCCAAAGACTCGGTCGTTGACGCCAGCGCCAGTCGCCAGTCATCGGGGTGTTGCTGGGCGATTGCCATAAGTTGGTCTCGTTCCCGTTTTGAAGCTCCTCGATGCCGGGTGAACACCCATGCAGTCAGCGCGTCGCGCGTGGTCAGCAGGCGCAGCTGCTCCTGCATCACAGGACTGACGACGGGATGACGCCCCAGCCAGACGCCCGCGATGAGCAGCCCAATCGCGTAAACCAGCGGTAGGAAGTACAGTAGACTGCTTAATGGCGTCTTTTTTCCGTTCATTCTAACGCCTGTTTCTCTGTCGATTCGGGGATTCCTTTCAAAACTGGATTGTCAGGCGTATCGGCGCTACGAAAGTTATACCGATTGGGGGTTCAAGTGGTGTCAAT
>CAYYCA010000129.1:0-6334 GCA_964470265.1 uncultured Fimbriimonadales bacterium
ACTTATCAACTGGCGATTCACAACCCATGAAGCCTCCATCGGCACATTTCGGGTGCGGATTTGCTATATTCAACTCCTGTACGGCGATACGAAATCCCACTGAGCATGCTATAATTTGCCATCACACAATAGGGAGGTATTCCACGATGCCGTGGTATGTACGGATGGGACAACTGCCTCCGAAGCGGCATATCCAGTTCCGCCGTCCTGACGGTGGGCTGTACGCCGAGGAGGTGCTGGGCACTGAAGGCTTTTCGGGCATTCAATCGATTCTATATCACTACTATCCGCCGACGCGCGTGAAGGAGTTCCACACCTGCTACGAGCGGCGCATCGAGCCGATTGACGAGCCAGTGCTGCAACATCGCCACTTCCGCACGGGCGAGATGCCCCCGTCGGGCGACGCCGTCACGGGGCGCGTGGAACTGATGTTCAACGAGAATGTCATCTTCTCCGTGTCGCGTCCCATTGAGCAGATGGACTACTTCTACAAAAACGCCGACGGCGACGACCTGATATTCGTGCATGAAGGCACAGGCAAGCTGGAGTCGCAGTTCGGGCATCTGCGCTTCCGCGAAGGCGATTATCTGATTATCCCGCACGGTACCATCTGGCGACTGGTGTTCGACGCGCTGCCTGCGAAGCTCGTCTGGATTGAGGCAATCGGCGGGCAGATCGAAACCCCTAAACGCTATCGCAACGAGTATGGACAGCTGATGGAACATTCGCCCTACTGCGAGCGCGATATTCGCGTGCCTGAGGAACTGGAAACGCGCACGGATACGGGCGACTTCGAAGTGCGCATTCATAAGCGCGGGCGCGTCTACGCCTACCATTACGAGCATCACCCGTTCGATGTGGTCGGCTGGGACGGCTATGTGTACCCGTGGGCGTTCAACATTAACGACTTCGAACCCATCACCGGGCGCATCCATATGCCCCCACCCATCCACCAGACTTTCGAGGGACCAGGCTTTGTCGTCTGCTCGTTCTGTCCGCGTATGCTGGACTATCACCCGCAGGCGATTCCTGTGCCCTATAACCACAGCAACCTCGACAGCGACGAGGTGCTGTACTATGTGAACAAGAAGTTCGGCAGTCGGCGCGGGATCGAGGTCGGCTCGATTACGCTGCACCCGTCGGGTATCCCGCACGGACCACAGCCAGGCGCGGTGGAGGCGAGCCTTGGCGCGACGCACACCGAAGAGATGGCGGTCATGATGGACACCTTCCGCCCGCTGCAGGTGACGAAAGCCGCCTTGGAGCTGGAAGACCCGAACTACCCCTTCTCGTGGCTCGGCGCGCCGATTCAGCGAGACGATTCGGGGAAGACGGATACCTGGTGATACCAATCGGGGCTTCAATTGCCGTAAAACCCCTCGTTGGAGGCGCGCCTGCTGTCGTTTGCCTTCACCCCCTGCCCCTCTCCCACCGAGCGGGAGAGGGGAGTTGAGCGCGTGCGCGGCGAGAGGCTTTTCAATACCCTTGCTCCCGCGTCACGGGAGAGGGGGCAGGGGGGAGGGCTGCAGTTTGTTTCACTTGAACCCTCAGTTGGTACAAGTCCCTCGATGGGATTCGTCTCTACAAGGAACGAGGGATTATACCAAATGAGGCTTCAAGTAGTGCAAATCGTCGGCGGGACGCCGACGCTACGGACGCGCTTCGCGTAGCGTCGGCGTCCCGCCGACGATTTGCACTACTTGAACTCTCGATTGGTATTACTCAAGTATCTCATATCGCGTGTTCCGCCGTTTGGGGACGAACCCCGCCGAGCGAATCACGCGCTCAATCTCCGCCGCGTTCAGGATAAACTTCGTCCCCTGTGCGGAGACCACATTCTCCTCAATCATCGTGGAACCCATATCATCTACGCCATAGCGTAGGGCGACGGTGATGACTTTGGGACCCTGCGTGAGGATGCTCGCCTGAAGGTGGTCGAAGTTGTCCAGCATCAGGCGGGCGACGGCGACGGTGCGCAGGTACTCGGCGGGCGTGGCTTTTTTGATGTCGGGCAGCTCCGTGCCTTCTGGCTGGAAGTTCCAGCACACGAACGCCGTGAAGCCGCCCGTCTCGTCCTGCACCTCGCGCAGCCGAATGAAATGTTCTACACGGTCTTCAATCGTCTCTACATGCCCATACATCATGCTCGCAGTGCTGCGCAAGCCCAGCTGATGCGCCTCGCGCATAAAGTCCAGCCACTCCTGCGCCATATCTTTGAACGGCGCAATCTGCTGTCGCACGCGATCCACTAAAATCTCGCCGCCTGCGCCGGGGATGGAGTTCAACCCCGCCTCCTTGAGCCGAATCAGCGTCTCGCGCACGCTCAAGCGTGAAATGTGCGCAATATACAGAATCTCCGTCGGCGACAGCCCGTGAATAATCACCTGCGGATAGTGTTGCTTAATCAGGCGGAACAGGCGTTCGTAGTAGTCGATTTTCAGTTTCGGGTTCAGCCCGCCCTGAATGAGGGCTTCCACCCCGCCCTGCTGCACCAGTTCGTCGATTTTCTGCAGAATCTCCTCGTCGCTCAGCAGGTAGCCCTCGCTGTGGTTGGGGGGGCGATAGAACGCACAGAACTTGCAGCGCACCCAGCAGACATTCGTGTAGTTGATGATGCGCCCAATCACATAGGTCACATAGGGCTGCGGATTTTTCTGCATCCGCACATGGTGGGCTAACGCGCCCAGTTCGGGCAGGTTCGGATGTCGAAACAGCGCAACCCCATCTTCAAAACTCAGCCGCTCGCCCGCCAGGACCTTCTCGGCGATTTGCTCAAAGCGGGCGCGTTCGGTGCGTACAGGCGTTTCTAACATCGGTTGAGATAACCTCCAGCAGGAGTATACCCGTTTCCGAGCGCAGCGGGCGTCGCTGCCCTCATTTGAAGCGAAAGGTCGAGTAGGTCAGCAGCGCCGTTCGCACTTTTTCCGCATAACTGGTGCGCGCCCGCAGGCGGAATACATCGTAGCCGTTGCGCTCAATCGCGTTCAGAATCCGTGCGTAGAGCCGACTGCCCAGCAGCACGGGGTACTGCACATCGCGTGGGAGGAGGGGGATACCCTGTTCTGCTCGCGCATACAGCTCACGGCAGCGCGCGATTTGAAACCGCATGAACGCCCGCCAGCGATCGTCCACCACGCCGTCCGCAATCTGCGCCTCGCTGACGCCGAACCGCGCGAGTTCATCTTGAGGGAGGTAGACGCGCCCGCGCCGCCAGTCCTCGCCCACATCGCGCAGAAAGTTGGTCATCTGCATCGCCAGCCCCATCGTCGCGGCGTGTTCCAGCGCCTCAGGCGTGGTCGCTCTGAAAATATAGCACATCATCACGCCCACCACCGACGCGCTGCCCCATGTGTAGGTTTGCAGCTCCTCAAAAGTGGCGTAGCGGACGCGCTCTAAGTCCATACGCATCGCGTCCAGAAACTCCAGTGGGTAGCGCAGGGGGATGTGATAGCGGCGCACGACATCCGCGAAGGCGCGCAGGGGGGGCATTTCCACTGGCTCGCCGCACACTGCGCGGACGAGGTCGCGTTCGTAAGCGTCCAGTTTTGCCCGCACCTCAAGCGTCGCGTCGGCGTCCCCGCCGAAGAGCCGTACTTTCGTCGCGTCGGCGTCCCCGCCGACGACCGACTCGCCCGGACAATCCACCCACTGGTCAGGGTAGCGCACGAACCCGTAGAGCGCGTACACGGCGCGGCGGATCTCGGGCGGGAAAAAGCGCGTGGCAAAGTAGTAGCTCACGCCATGCGCCCGTTGCACCGCCTCACAATGCGCGTAGGCGCGCTCCAGACTCAAATCGGGCTGACGCTCGTCGTTCAGTGCCGCGCGCATCGCCTCAAGGATACCTCAGCCGCCCTCAACGCGCCACCATGCCCCATAGCTTTTCCAAATCCTCCGCAAAACGGTTCTCATTGGGCGTTTCGATGACCATCGGCAGGCTGACGAAGCGCGGGTCGTTCAGAATCAGTCGAAACGCGCCCAAGCCCAGCTCGCCCTCGCCGATATGCTCGTGCCGGTCTACGCGCGAGCCGAGCGGTTTTTTCGAATCGTTGAGATGCCACACCTGCAGGCGCGACAGCCCAATCAGGCGGTCGAACTCCGCCCACACCGCCTCATAAGTTTCGGGCGTGCGCAGGTCGTAGCCCGCGGCGAACAGGTGGCACGAATCGGCGCAGATGACCAGCCGCTCGTCGGGCAGCGCGTCGTAGATTCGGGCGAAATGTTCGAAGCGATAGCAGAGCGCGTTGCCCTGACCCGCCATCGTTTCCATCGCGATACAGACGCCGTTGGGCATCTCGGCAAGCAGATTGCGCAGGCTCTCAATCAGCAACCCCATGCCCGCCTCGAAGTCGGGATGCGACCCCATATGCACGACGGCGTGGCGAATGCCGAGCGCGGCGCAACGCTGGAGTTCCGCAAGGTACGCCTGATAAGCTTTGCGGCGCGTGTCGGCGTCCTGCGAGGCGAGGTTAATGAGATACGCTGCGTGCGACACGACGCATTCGATGCCCGTCTCGCGACGCGCCTGCTGGAGTTTCTCAACCTGTTCTGCGGAGACCTGAGTCGGTTGCCACTGGCGAGGGCTGGCGGTGAAAATCTGGACGGCGGTGCAGCCGAGTCGTTTGCCTTCGTAGAGCGCGTTTTGCAGTCCGCCTGCGGTGGAAGTGTGCGCGCCAATCAGCCGTTGCATAGCGGGCAGGGTTCGACGCGCGTCAGCCCCTTCCTGCCGTGCGGTCGGGCAGCACCTCGAACTTCAGGTTCAGTGTGTCGCCCGCGTAAGTGGTTTTTGCGGCGCGGACAATCAACCACACGCGCTCCGTGCGGCACTGGCGCGCCTGCTCCATCAGGTCGATCAGCATCTCCTGCGAGGTCTCGCCGACGGTGGGCGGGCTGCCTGCGCGTTCCTGTCGGGGCAAGATGCCCGCTTCGATGGCGCGCTCGCGCACTTCGGTTTGCAAAAAGGTCAGCACCTGCCCCAGCGGATTGCGGTCGGGGCGACAGTCGACCGACAGGCGCGCAATCTCCTCGCCCGCATCGAACACCTTGCGGTTGCGGAACAGGCGCAGTTCGATGGGCGCGGGTTCGCCCTGCGCGGTGTTGGTGAGCGCGACGGCGACGACCACGACCGAGTCGCTGGAGGCGCGAATGTTCTGCTGGGCCGCTTCGAGGCTCTCGCTCTCTGTGATTTCCACCTGCTCGCCTGAGGCGAGGCGCAGGCGCTTTTCGGGGATGAACACGGCGCGGGATTGCCCAGCGGCGGGCGCGGCGCCGCGCTCGCGGGCGGTCTTATCTGCAAGGTTCAGCAAATCCTGCAACGCCTGACGCACGCGCACCTCGCTCCAGCCTGCGGGGATAATCACCCGCCCCAGCTCCTCGCCGATTTGCACCGCAATCGGGCTGAGCCGAATGTTCGCCAGCTGCGCCAACTCCCGCGCGGCGCGGTCAAGTTCATCCCGCTGACGACGCAGCTCGGCGTTGCGCTCCAGCAGGATACTGTTCTGTGTCTCTATCTGCTGATTCTCCAACGCCAGTCGACGATTCTGCTCCGTTAGTTGCTGGTTCAGCGTTTGCAGGCGTCGGTTCTCAGAGTCGAGTTTCGCGTTTTCGGAGGCGAGCGCCGCGCCCTGCTCGGCGAACTCGTCGTTCTGGCGGCGCAGCTGCTCTTGCTGTTGCTCCAGAGCGGCAATTTGCGTGCGCACCGCCTGAATCTGCTGCTGGAGTTGCTCTCGGATCTGGCGCGCCTGCTTCAGTTGCGCCTGCGCCTGTGCAAGTTGCGCCCTGTTCTGACGAAGTTGCTGCTGCGCCTGCGTCAACTGCGCTTCCAGCTGCTGTACCTGTTTCAGCCGCGCCTGATACTCCGTTTCGAGTTGCTTGAGTTCATCGCTCAGGCGCGCCTGCTCGATGCGAATCTGTTCGTTCACGCGCTGCAATTCAGCGTTGCGCGCCTGCAGCTCTTTGAGGTGCGTCTCGTTCGTGCGCAGCTCGGCTAAAATGCGGTCGCCGCGGGTAATCCACGCGCGGAACGATTCGTTCACCAGCGTCATGCCGATCACGGTCAGCGCGACGGTGACGCAGCCTGTGACGGTGGTGATGAGCGTGGCGGTATAGCGAGGACGAATGCCGAACAGGCTCAGCCGCTGCTTGCCCAGCTTTCTGCCGAGCCAGTCGCCTGCATACGCCAGCGCGCCCCCAAACAGCGTCAGGAGCGTCAGGATGAAGAGCATTGTTATGGTCATCGCTAAACAAAATTATACCTGCGAGGGCTGATATGTTCGCGGACGCCCATGTTATACCAATTGGTTTTCCAGTGCATCGTCGGCGGGACGCCGACGCTACG